>JAUNST010000007.1 GCA_030539095.1 bacterium | reverse complement strand
AGAAAACTCTTTGGTGCAGTTGCGTGCTTTATTGCAAAATCCGCTTCATTTGCCACGCGATTATCAGTTTAAACGGATCGAAGGCTATGACGTGAGTAATACTAGCGGTTTGCAGGCGGTGGTGTCAATGGTTGTTTTCACAAATGGTGAAATAGATAAAAGCCAATATCGAAGTTTTAATATTAAGACTTTAAATACTCCTAATGATTATCAAATGCTGCAAGAAGCGCTTTTGCGGCGCGTTCAGCACCAAGAGTGGGATGAACCAAGTTTACTTTTGATCGATGGCGGCAAGGGTCAAGTTCGTAAAGTTTGGCAAGCTCTGCAAAATACTCGTTGGCAGCAATTGCCGCTAATTGGCTTAGCTAAAGATCCGGATCGGGTAGTAATTCCTATAATTGAAAAAGATAAAATTATCAATTGGGAAATTGCTTCATTAACAAGCGACAATTTGGCGTTGCAACTTTTGCAACAAATTCGCGATGAAGCGCATCGTTTCGGTAAGAGCAGACATGTTCGCAGGAGAGAAAAACAACTTTTGGGAATTTAAAATTAGCAGTCTGTATTTTTGGGTGGGCGTACGTGGACTCGAACCAAGGACCTCTGTCTTATCAGGACAGCGCTCTAACCAACTGAGCTATACGCCCAAAAATTTTTGGAACGGCTTATTATAACATAAAATTTTCGCGTATAATAATTAGCTATGACAGTAACTGTTTTTCACGGCGAAGACGTTATTACTTCCGATCAAGCGTTGACCGATTTAATTGTGGCAGCTAAAAAAAATGGCACTACGGTGACACGTTTGGAGGGTAAATCTTTGACGGTGCCAGAGTTTTTGGCTGCCACTGGTCAAGATGATTTTTTTGCGAGCAAAAAAATCATCGTTATCAATCGTTTTTTTGCTCGACCAAAAAGTAAAATTCGTGATCAGCTCTTACAATTAATTTTAGACAGTGAAGCAGAGGTAATTTTATGGGAAAATAAAAAATTAACTCCGGCTAATGAAAAAGTTTTGCTTGGGGCGGCAAAAAAACATTTTCCTTTATCCGAAAAAATTTGGGCTTTTTTGAATAGTTTTGCTGTAGATAACCAATCAGCAACTTTTGTCACTTTATATGAACAAACCTTGGCTCAAAATGATGCACTTTATATTTTGGCAATGTTGATTTGGCAAGTGCAGCAGCTTTTAGATATTAAGGAAAATACTTTTGCCGGCGCACCGTTTACCAAAAAACGTTTGCAAACTCAAAGCGAAAAATTTACTTTTGCTCAGTTAGCCAATTGGCATCAACGTTTACTTGATTTAGATTATCGTGCTAAAAGTGGCGGTTTACGTTTGGATTTGGGTCAAGAACTTTTGCTAGTTCTTTTGTCTTCTATTTGACAAAGAAGTTTCCTTGGGTGCTAAATACTTTTTTTCTAAGTTTGTATAATCGCTGATGGCGTTTTCTTTTTCAATGACTATTTGTTGCAAATGACAAAAACAGCCGATTTTACTGTTTTTACCGATGTAAGCTGGTCCTTCAATGACGCTATATTCGTTAATTTCTGCGCCATCTTCGATAAAGATTTTGCCTTTTAAGCGCGCCGTAGGCGCGATCTGCGCTAGTGGGGAAATTTTGCTTTGAGGCAAAATTTCTGGCCACCAACTTTGAATTTTGTTAAACCAAAATTCTGCCAGATTTTTTGTTGGTTCTTGAGTGAAACTGAGACTGTCGAATTGAACGTTTTTCACCAAAAAATCCACGCTGAAAGCGCTTAAAATCACTGGCCACGGTTTGCCCGGTGTTTGTGTGGCTAAAAAGTCTAAGAATTTTTTTTTGAAAAAATAACTATCGAGCAAATCTTGTTTTTGATTTACGGCAAAAACGCCATCAGCTTGATAATTACTTAATTGCCGTAATTGAAAATTAGCGGCGCTATTTTCAAGGGTAGTGAAAAAAAATTCTTCTTCTAAATATGGCGCTGCTAGGAGTAAATCGTTAACGAAACCGCTGGTTTGCGTTTGACTCAAAACGCGAATTTTAAGCGGTAGGCGCAGAGCAAGAGCGCGAATTTGTTGACGCAAGTGAGTGGCATTTTGATCGAGAACGATAATGAGATCTTTAAACGGCACGTCTTGCAATAACTGCGCCAATAAATATTCTATCACTGGTTTGCCGAACAATTCTTTGTCGGCAAACTGTCCGAGCGGTGTTTCAACATTTAAACTAATTACTACTTGAGTAGGCGTTTTTAAGGGAATTTTTTTTGTTTTACTCATTTTATGTTATAATTATAGATCTTCTTTTTTGATAGAGGTTAGGCCAACTTAGCTCAGCTGGTAGAGCATCTCCCTTGTAACGAGAAGGTCTAGGGTTCGAGTCCCTAAGTTGGCTCGTTTGTTTTGCAAAATTATCTCGCTTTAAGCGGGGTAATTTTGCAACCGATTCTAATTACTTTCCACTGTTACTCTCGCTATTTGTTTCATCCAATCAGGAGTGTTTAAGACAAACTCTGGTCGGTATTGGAAAGTAAGAACAGGAATTTTAGCATTGTAGTTCTGGTATGGATTAGTCAGACTTGGTTTGGTTTTGGCGCAACCGATAAAACTGCGTTTTACGTCAACGCCTTCCCAACCAACAAAAGTACCACCTAAAGTGAGTTTGGGAGCACATGGATATTTAGTAAATTCGTTCACTTGCGTTGCTGAATGGGCTGGGAAAAGTAATTTGCCAGAAGCGATAAAAACGCCATTAACCGCTGGCTTTTGATTCCAACTGGCTTCTATGTCATTTTCGAAATCAAAGACATTCGTACCAAGATTGGGATCAAAAGTAATATCTCCGCTCACAATAATAGCTAAATAACTGGTTTCAGGAACAGCAATGTCTCCGTTAATAGTTAAGTTACCGTCAACAAAAACTACTTGCTTAACTCCATCTGCGATAGTAATATTGCCCAGAGTAGTGTCATGAGTGAATTTACATACATAACCATTATTAATCACGCTGCCACTATTAAGTCCGCCGCCGCAGCTAGCGAGTTTATCGTAAGCGACTAAATTTTTGAAATAATTAAAGTCTTCTTTTCTATTACTTGGAGATCCTAAAGTACTAGCAGCTTGAGTATTGGAAACTTCTCTTTGAGTGACGTCCATATTGTTAAGAACTAAATTGTTACCGCCAATAATAGCTAAACTACTACTTATGTTTTTATTGGCGTTGAAGGCACCGTTATGACGAAGTAAAAATTTATTGTCGAAAACATTATCAATAGTATTTTCAGCAACAGTTTGATTATTTCCTTCTCCTTGCATGTAATAATAAGTAATGGTGCTGCTAATAGTCATATCAACTTTGCCTTGAGCATAAAAATTACCATTAATGCCTTGTAGCCAATTAGAGCTAACGTCGGTACATTGACCGCAGGGTTGATTAATGTCATAAGCGGCGCAACCATCATCGATGTGGACAAAAATTTGCCCATCTATGCAGTCACCCTGGGTTTTCTTTGGCGGTTCCATTTCTTGGCAAGTTTTGCGTTTGTAGCAAAGAGTGATGTTACCACAGGGATCAGAGAATGGCGTTGGTGGATCACAATCATAATCGATGGCAATACTGCCATCGGCATTAAGTTTATCGCAAGTGTTGTACCAATTATTTCCTTCATCACATTTTGTTTCTTTTGAACAGTCACACTGATAGCATTTCTTACCATCAACAGTGGTGGCTCCTGCTGGGAAAATACCGTCTAAGAGACCTTCTGTACATTGGTTTGGATCAGTTACCCAAATGAAATTTTTATTAGGATCTGGAGCAGGGCAACATTGATAGCAACTAAGATTATTATTACAACCGTCATTCAAACCACTATAGGTAAGATGATAACTACCGCAGGCATTATAATTACCTAAATATCCCAATGTTTGATATTCTGGGCTAGCACAAGTTTTGGTATTCTTTTTGTAGCAAGTGAGAGCGCCACCGCATTCATTGCTAGGAGTGATAGTTTCGTAGCCATGAATACAAGTTGGCGGAGTGGATAAGTAACCTAAATTTTCGCAAGTTTGGCATTTGCATTGACCAGTGTAACAAGTGATATTACCGCCGCAATCATCGCCAAGAGTGATAGTTTCGGCACTGCCTTCGCAAACGGGCGGACTGGTGCTGTAACCATAGTCGCGGCAAGTGGCTTTGGTGCACGGATCTTCGCAGCCGGTGGGACAACGTTCGTCGTTGCCACAAACCCAGCCGCCTGAGCAATCAACATAGCCGGTGGCTACTTGTCCGCCTGAACATGAGATTTTGCAGGATGCATCGCAATAAACTCCCCTGCGGGTGCGGCAACCTTTATTGGAATATTTCCAAGTTTGCCAACTAGAAAGATTGCAATAAGCGTTACTTCCGCCGCAACTTTGCTGGCTTGAGGGAGTGGTGTAGCCATCAGTGGCATATTTGCCGCCCACGTTGGGGCAATTTTTCCAAGTTCTGGCCTCTGTTGTTTGAGCACAGGCAAAAAAACCAATTAAGCTCAAGCTCAAACAAGTTAAAAGAATTTTTTTTATGGTCATATTATTGTGTTAGTAGGCCGGCGGCCAAAGCATTAGTATATGTATTTGCATTAGTATGATTTCTATCGGTGAAAATGAAACCGCTATCTTGAGCGTCCGCTCTTAGGGTTGGCAGAAGCAGTTCAAGATTCAAATCCTGATTGAGATAGTGAGCAAAAGCGCACAAGAGAGTATCTTCTGTGGTTAATTCTGTCACTTCGGCTAGAGGGGTAGTGAAAGTTGCTGGCAAGTTGATTGCGTAATTGGGATTGTAACTCAGGTATTGTTTAGCTCCTTGTTGTAGAAGGCACAGTTGTATGGGAGAGACAGTTTCTGCTTCCAAAACAGTTTTTAGAATAGAGTTGATTAAATAATTAGAGGCATTTCTGACATCAGCGGCTGTGGTGTAGATATTGATTTGATCAAAATCTAATTTGTTGATTTGGTCTAAATTATTATAAAGATCGATAGTTAGGTTGCTGTTGCTATCACTAATAATGCTGGAACTACTAGCAACCAGTTGGCGACTGACGAGCTGAGCTAAAAGCTCTTGATTCTCTTTAGCAATAATTTGATTTTCCGCTTCTTCATCGTTAGCAGTGAGGTCGATGGCATCAATAGCCGCTTGCTCAGCCGCCGTGAGAGAAATCCCCAAACCCTCTTCTTCGTCTAGGGAATCGAAACAAATTTGAGCGGCCTGATCTCTAGTTTGAGCATCCACGATTTCCGAAGCAGCAATTTCTTTCATGAGGGCGCAGTTGAATTTATTAACTTGTAATTCTCGTTCCGGACTATTTATCACTTGCCTGATCATTTGTTCAATATCGCTTCGCAAGCGCGTTAGTTCTTCTTCGTCTCCAGTGGTTTGATAATATTTAAAACGTGCCCACATCACTGGCAAACTATTGCGCCAGGTATTATCGGCTGGTTGACAGGTAGTAGCGTTTTCAGCTGTTTCGCAAATGGAGGTGATTGCATAAAATCCCAAATCGTTTTTTTGTGTCCATAGGAAATTTAAGATATTTTTAGCGGTGCTAAGATTGGCATTAAGTTCTACCGGAGTTGGCGTGGCGATGGCTGTATCAACTGTTTTTTTTTGTTTGTTAAAAAATCTCCAAGCGAAAATCCCAGCTAGAATTATTACTACTGCCGCCGCGATAATAATAATTCCTCTTTTATCTACTTTTTTAATTGGTTCAACTTCTGGTTGCCAAGAATCAGTTTGCATAACTCCCATCCTAACACGCTGACAAAAAAATTGCAAGTTGAGGTGCAGTTAAAATTGTTTGGGAATTTATTTTAAAGGCTTAAAAAGCCTGCTGCTAAGGCATTAGTATTAGTTAAAATCATAGGCTGTGTTGGTCCGACGAAGATGACTCCGTTTTGCCAGTCGGCGGCGGCAATATCCTCTTGCAGTTGAGCTTTGCCAAGATGCTGATTTAAATTAAAAGCGATAGCACAACTCAAAAAATCATCAAAATTTAAATCAAACTCACTTAGTGATTTTTGAAATTGGTCCGGTAAATTGATTTGCAATTCTGGGTGCAAAATACTGTATTGCAGTAAATTTTCTTGCCACAAGCATTGTTGGATTGGTGTAAATTGTTCAGATTTATTTACATATTCCTCCAAAATTTCATGGAGACGGGCGTAATTGTAATTAATAACTTTAGTCGCCGTGTCGTATTCATTTAAATTAGAAAAAGCTAGTTTTTGCGTTTGATCTAAATTGCCATAAAGAAAACCATTTAAATCAATGTTGAAAGTTTCTCCGCCAGGAGAAGCTGCAAAAACAATTTCTTTGTTCGTGAGAAAACTTTCTAGGGCGGCTTGGGCAATTTCTGCTCCGGCAATACCGTTATAAGAATCTCCTTCTGAATTAGCTTGGAAACAAATTTGCGTTGCTTTAGCTTTAATATCATCATTTAATAATTTTGAGTTGGCTAATTCTTGCATGAAAGCACAGTTGTATGCACCTACTTGCAAAAATCTTGCGTCACTATTTAAAACATTAGTGACCATATTATCTAAATCTGTTTGTAAACGACTTAATTCTTCTTGATCAGCAGTAGCTTCGTAATATTTAAAGCGCGCCCACATCACTGGTAAACTCCAACGCCAAGTATCATCGGTGGGTGCGCAGGAAGTTAAATCGTTTCTCTCCTTACAATCGGAAGCGATGGCGTAAAGTCCAAATTCATTTCTTTGCGTCCACAAAAAATTTAAAATAAATTTAGCTTGTTTTAAATTGTTCGCTTTAATTGTTTCTTCAGCTGTTGTCTCAATCGTTGACGGTGTTGTTGCTTCTAAATTAGAGCTTGTGTTATCCATAGCTCGTTGACGCATGAATTGAATTAGCAGAATGACGCCAGCAAGGATAATTATTGCAATAATAATGCCGACAATTAATTTGAATGGTGACTTTTGTTTTTCTGTAGTGGCAAAAACAGATTCATCGCTTGTTATCGGAGTGACTATTTTTTCTGTTGCAGAAACTTCATTCATGCCTTCATCTTAGCATGGCGTGAAAAAAAATGCAAATTAATAAAATTTTAATTACTCTCCAAAGTCAACTCTGTCACTTGTTTCATCCAACTTGGAGTATTTAAGACAAACTCTGGTCGGTATTTGAAAGTAAGAACAGGAATTTTAGCATTGTAATTTTGGTATGGAGTAGTTAAGCTTGGAGCGGCGGTGGCACAACCGATAAAACTGCGTTGCACTTCCACTCCACCCCAGCCGACAAAAGTACCGCCCAAAGTCAGTTTGGTATCACAAGGATATTTAGTATAAAGAGATTTTTCTGTGTTGGCGGGGAAAAGTAACTCGCCAGAAGCGATGAAAACACCATTAACTGCAGGGGCTTGGTCCCAACTGCTTTGCGGATTGGCGAAAGTAGTTACATCTGTACCGAGATTAGGATTAAAAGTAATGTTTTTGTTAACAATGACAGCTAAATAACTAGTTTCAGGAACAGCAATGTCTCCGTTAATAGTTAAGTTACCGTCAACAAAAACTACTTGTTTAACTCCATCTGCGATAGTAATGTTGCTTAAATTGGTAGTAGTATCGGCACTACCAATTTTACAGACGAGGGTTCCATCGATGGAGCTGCCATTATTAAGATCAGTATTACAGGTAGCGAGCTTATCGTAAGCGACTAAGTTTTGGAAGTAAGCAAAGTCTTCTTTTCTATTACTTGGAGATCCTAAAGTACTAGCAGCTTGAGTATTGGAAACTTCTCTTTGAGTGACGTCCATATTGTTAAGAACTAAATTGTTACCGCCAATAATAGCTAAACTACTACTTATGTTTTTATTGGCGTTGAAGGCACCGTTATGACGAAGTAAAAATTTATTGTCGAAAACATTATCAATAGTATTTTCAGCAACAGTTTGATTATTTCCTTCTCCTTGCATGTAATAATAAGTAATGGTGCTGCTAATAGTCATATCAACTTTGCCTTGAGCATAAAAATTACCATTAATGCCTTGTAGCCAATTAGAGCTAACGTCGGTACATTGACCGCAGGGTTGATTAATGTCATAAGCGGCGCAACCATCATCGATGTGGACAAAAATTTGCCCATTCGTACACTCGCTTTGGGTTTTCTTTGACGGTTCCATTTCTTGGCAAGTTTTGCGTTCGTGGCAAGCGATTGTTTTACCGCAGCTGTTTACATAGCTTGTATCTTTACAGCTATAATTATTAGCGATAGAGCCGTCGGCATTGTATCGTTTACAAGTTTCGTAAACGTTATCGGCTGGGTTGCATTTATTGCATTTATAACAAGTTTTAGTTTCTCCGGTGCAAGTGTCGGTAATTTGTCTACTGCTGGCGACGCCTCCACCTTGAGTACAATCATTGCTATTTAGTGTTTCACCGCCGTTAGTATTGCAATTGCATTGATTAGCAGCAGAATTGCAACACTGGTAACAGGTGAGATTTTTATTGCAACCGTCACTTAAATTTGGAATGGAAGAAAAAGTGCCGCCACAACTGCCAGGACTGCTTAAATAACCATAATCACTGCAAGTTTTTTTAGTTTTTTTATAACAAGTGATAGTGCCGCCACAAATATTTTCAAATTCTTTAGATTTGTAACCACCAGTTTCGGTACAAGTTGGTTCTGCAGTAATCCAACCTCCGCCATCGTCGGTGATGCCTTCGCAAGTGGTGCAAGTTCTACAAACATAACAACTTAAAGTGCCGCCGCAGCCATTGGAAACCGTTTTTTGATCATAACCGAGTTCACAGTTTTTGCTAGCGGTATTGGCGTCGCTATAATAACCTAAAGTGGCGCAAGTATGCGGTCCGTAACAAGTGATATTGTTGCCACATTTATTTCCGCGATAGCAACTAACGGCGACGCCGCCGGAGCAATAATATTTACAATATTGAGGACATTCATATCCGATTACGCCGCCAGTACAATGTGGTACTCCTCCACGAGTGGAATATTTATTGTACATAAAACGCACATTTTGATACATTTCCATCCCTGGCACGCCTACTCCACAGACGTTTCCATAAGGATAGGACGTTTCTACGCCGTTTATATTTGTAGTAGCTCTTGTTGAACAGTCTGTATTGACTTGATTATAAACTTGCGAATATGAATCTGCTAGATAAATGCAATATGTGGGAATGCCGCCAATATCGTCACAGCGGCAGTAATCAGTACTAACAGCTGCTTTGATTGCGGAAGGTAGAACGAAACTCAGAACTAACAGAAAAATTAGGAAGAATTTTTTAACAAAAAACCGTTCGAAAATTTCATTCATGTTTTCATCTTAGCATGCAGAGTAAAAAAATGCAAATTAATAAAATTTTAATTACTCTCCAAAGTCAGTTCTGTCACTCGTTTCATCCAACTCGGAGTGTTTAGAACAAACTCTGGTCGGTATTTGAAAGTGAGCGTATTGTAGTTTTTATTGTAATCAATATAAGTTCCATCTGCAGCATAACATTCTTTGAAGTTGCGGCTCATAGTAATGCCCTTATGGTCAACAAGAGGGCTACCCCAACCAACAAAAGTGCCACCTAAGGTGAGTTTTTTATCGCAAAGACTAGCATCTGTCGTATGTGGGAAATCTAATTCGTTAGCGATAAAAACACCATTGATAGTAGCTGCTTGATTAAGACCTTTGTTGCCAGTAATATCAGCTACACTGTTGGTTAGTGTAGTAATGTCTTCACCTAAGTTTGGTTGAAAAGTGATAGTACCACTAGCGATAATAGCCAAGTAACTTGAGGCTGGCACCTCAATAGGTCGAGTTATGTTTAAATCACCTTCAACAAAAACTACTTTTTTGGTGTTTTCACCGATGGTCAAGTTTTGACTTAATAAATTGGGGTTGGTAATTTTACAAACATCACTATCATTGATAGGTTTAAAATTACTGAGCGCGCTGTCATTGCAATTACGCACTTGGCTATAGTCAATGAGATTTTTGAAGTAAGCAAAATCTTCTTTTCTGTTAGCCGGATAACCTTGTGTTCCGGTCGCCTTAGTGTTACTTGAATCTCGCCTTTGAGTAACATTAGCATTGACAAGATTGAGTCCACCGGTATATGTCATAGCTAAACCACTGTTATTACTAGGATTGTCATCCCAGTCACCGTTTTTGCGAATGAGATAGTTGTTGGGTAAGTCTAAACTACTGTTTAGATCTAGCTCAATACTTCTTTGAGCAAAGATATTACCGCCCACTCCTTGATAACGTGACTCACTGGCGGGAACGCAAGTACCGCAAGTTTCTTCGACACCATTTTTCCAGCCAAATTTACCATTAGGAGAGAAAAAATTGTTTGAACAGTTCAGCCTCGTTTCATAACCCTGCTTTTCGCAATCATTACATTTGTAACAAGTCAAACCATCACTAGTACAACCGTCACTTTTAGCAATTCCATAACCACCACCATATTTTGTGCATTCAGTTGCAACTTGATTAGCTGTCAATGGGTAATCTGTATAGCTGGCACAAGTTTTAGCAATTCCTTTCTTGTAGCAAACTGTGCCGCCATTGCAGAGATTGCTAAAAGCTTGAGAAGTGTAACCGCCAGCTTCGGTACAAGTTGGCGGGTTGGTTAACCAACCACCACCATCGCTAGTGATACTTTCGCAAGTGGTGCAAGTTTTACAAGTATAACAGCCAAGACTACCGTTGCAGCCATCACTATATGCACCATAGTCATAACCATATTGACAAACGCTTGTACTTGGAGCAGTGGCGTAATAGCCAGTTCCAAGAGTGGCACAAGTTTTTGGAGTACAGGTTTTACATTTGTAACAAGTTAAACTGTTTGTACAACCATTACTCTTAGTAGCACTAGTGGAACCATAGGTACATTGACTGTTGGCCTGGGCATTTGTAAGTGTATAGTCTGTGTAACTGGCGCAAGTTTTGCTTGAGACACAATTTTTTTTACAGTAAGAGGCACAATTACTACAGTAATTATCACAAGGTTTCCAAGGAGTAGCGCCATTTCCAGTTGCTCTTGAACAAGCAACGACATAATATCTTTGGCAACTTCCAACGTCTGAGTAACCACTGGGACAATTGTGTGCGTTCCCAGTTTCATAACAAACAGTAGCAGTAATGCCGTTGCTGCTGCCTCCACAAGCCCACACATTAAAATCCCAATCTGACGAATTATTGTAAAAATAATGGTATTGAGCTTTGCCACCATATGTGGAACCGGTTTGGCGATAATTAAAAATCATCGCCTGACCATCGGGATTATATAAATGTTTGCCATCTGTTGTTAGACAATAATATTTGTAGTCTGTATAGCCGCTAGCGCATCGCGAATCGTAAATAGCTCTAATCATCGTTGAACAATTAAAGAAGCAGCTGCTAATGGTAAATAGAATAAAAAAAATTTTGTTTGGTTTAAACATTTAATTCCTTAGACTTTGGCTAAGTAAACCGGTTAGCAAACTAGATTTTACAATGTTGTTTGAAAACGATTCGTTGCCAAAATAGTTAAAAACAGCTTCTTGAAATTGAGAAACTCTTGTTTCATTGAGATTATTGTTGTCGAAAAGAATTAACCAACAAGCAAGAGTTGGCTGACTGTTTTCATCATCGTTTAAGGCTGTATTAATATCGAAGTTTGGTTCAGGAATATTCACTGTTGGAGTAAGAAGATCTTTCCCTTCTGGAAGAATTTCTTGTGCTTTGGTAATCAATGGCACCAGAAAGCAATTATCGACATTGACATAGAAGATTGGTTCTGTTTGTTGTTGACTATAAAGATAAATTGACAAAAAATCATTAATAAGAACTAAAGCTAAATAGTTATTGTCATCATTTGGTTCGATTTGATAACGAGCCAATTGATCGAAAGCAAAATAATAATAATTTTTAGTGAAACCGCGGAAAAACCTATCCGCTGACTGCAGCTGCTCTGGTATCAAAAAAGATTTAACTTCTGTCGAAAAATTTTGATAAACATAATCTTGCTCTAAGTCATAACTTGCTATGTCATTATTGTTGATAGTTTTTATTTTGTTGTTAATTTCGTCAATTAAAGTGGACTTTGAAACACTTTCCGTTGGTATAATGATAGCTTGCCTGTCTGGATTTTCGTCACCGATGGAAGTGATTTCTTCTTGATCAAGCCATTCGTAGTTACTTTCTACACAAAACCGCTTAAGAGTATTTTTTTCCCAAATTGTCAAAACTTCTTTCTCATCTTCAATCATTGATTTCATAAAGTAGCAATTAAAAAAGTTATTTTGAATTACGTTCTTTGCGCCATCTTCATCGTAACCATCCAAAATAGCTGTTTGAGCTTGTTTAATATCGTCTTTAAGAATTTGCAATTGAGTTGCGTCTTCGGTTAATAAATAATATTGGTAACGCGCCCAAATTGCAGGTAAAAAAGCGCGATTACTGCTAATGCTTTGGCAAGAGCTACCTTCTTCGCAAAAAGCATTGCCGGCATAATCCAGATAGACACCTCGATTGTCTTTTTGTTCTGCTAAGTAATTCAGATGTCCTTCAGCAACAGCTTGATTAATTTCTCGTTTATCTATATCTGTAAGCGTAGCAGGATCAATCATTTCAATTTTGGTTTCTGATTGAGCTTGTTTTTCAGTGGTATTGCGGCGAGCGATGAAAAAAATTGTTACGAGAACAACAATTGCAATTATAACGACGGTAATAATGATTTTTTTATTAAAAAATTTATGGGAGTTTGTAGATTGAATGTTTTCGTTAACTGATTGTTGCGGCTCAGTCGGCGATTCATTAGAAGAAGGTTGAGAGTTATTACTTTCCATATTTTCATTTTAACATTTTTTTGAGCAAAGTAAAGTATTTGTTTTTATCAATGATATAATACCGTTTATGACAAAGATGAATGAATTACGAGCAAAATTTTTGAATTATTATCGAGAACGTGGACACGCAGTGATTCCTAGCAGTCCATTGGTGCCGGAAAATGACAGTAGCACGCTTTTCACCAGCAGTGGCATGCAACCGCTGGTTCCCTACTTACTTGGTGAAAAGCATCCGGCCGGTAAACGGTTGACGGATAGCCAAAAAAGTTTCCGAGCGGTGGACATTGAGGAAGTTGGCGATGCACGGCATACAACTTTTTTTGAAATGCTCGGCAATTGGTCTTTGGGTGATTATTTTAAAGAAGAGCAATTGCCATGGATTTTTAATTTTTTAGTTGATGAAGTTGGTTTGGATCCTGCCAAACTTTATGTAACTGTTTTTGCTGGTGATGAAAAATTAAAAATTCCTCGCGATGACGCAGCGATTGCTATTTGGCAAAAACTTTTTGCAGAAAGAGGTATTAACGCTAAGATTGGCGAACGGATTTTTCTTTATGATCAAAAGAAAAATTGGTGGAGTCGGAGTGGCGAGCCGGCGCAAATGCCTGCCGGCGAGCCTGGCGGCCCGGATAGCGAGATTTTTTATGATTTTGGGACTCAACTACAATGTCACGAAAAATCTCAATGGAAAAATAAACAGTGTCATCCAAATTGCGACTGTGGCAGATTTGTAGAAATTGCTAATAGCGTTTTTATGCAATATCAAAAACAAGCAGACGGCAGTTTCGCTACTTTGCAGCAAAAGAATGTTGATTATGGCGGTGGTTTGGAAAGATTGTTGATGGCGGTGGAAAATAAAAACGATGTTTTTACCACAAGCGCTTTTGCGCCTTTGATTGAGATTTTATTAGCGGAAACAAAATTGAGTTATTCGGCGGCGAATCCTCTTGAGAAAAAATCAATTCGGATTGTGGCTGATCATATTCGAGCAGCAGTTATGCTGATGAGCGATGGTGTTTTGCCAAGCAATAAAGAACAGGGTTATATTTTGCGGCGTTTATTACGACGAGCAATTTTAATGGCGGATAAATTACAATTAGGTGACGCTTGGCTGAGTGCGGCGGCAGATTTTTTGAGTCAACAATATGCGGAAGTTTATCCACAAGTGAAAACGCAAAATGAATTAATTAAAGCGGAATTGGAAAAAGAAGCGAAAAAATTTAAAAGCACTTTGCGCAATGGTTTAAAAGAGCTAAATAAATTGACGGAGATTGATGGTCAAAAAGCTTTCTTTTTATATGAAAGTTGTGGCTTTCCTTTTGAGCTAACACAAGAAATCGCGGCACAACGTGGTTTGAAGGTAGATGAACAAGCATTTTTGCAAGCAAAAATGCAGCATCAAGCGCTTTCCAAAAGTCAAAGTGAGGCTAAGTTTAAAGGTGGTTTGGCAGACGCGCAAGCGATCACAGTTCAATTCCATACAGCTACTCATTTGCTTTTGGCAGCTTTGCGCAAATTTGTGAAAGCGGATGCTTATCAAAAAGGAAGCAATATTACTGCTGAGCGGGCGCGTTTGGATTTTACTTTGGATGCGCCGCTTACAAGCGAGCAAAAACAGCAAGTGGAAGATCAAATTAATGCTTGGATAAAGGCTGATTTACCGGTTAAAAAAACTATGCATAATAAAGAAGAGGCTTTGAAAATGGTTGGCGGCAGTGTTTTTGCTGATCGCTATCCAGATCAAGTCAGCGTTTATACTATTGAAGGTGCGTCGCAAGAAATTTGTGTTGGCCCGCATGTAGAGCATACCGGAGAAATTGGTCCGGTGAAAATTGCCAAAGAAAAAAGTGTTAGTGCTGGCGTTCGGCGTTTATATTTGCTTAAAGCTGCTGCCTAATAACTGAATTTTCAGTCTAAAATTGCTTGATTTTACTGTGTTTTTTTGTTATAATTTGCGATCTCATGAAAAAGTTCGGAGTTCTCTGGCGTTATATTTGGCAAAGACCGTGGTTAATCACGATTTCTCTTTTGTGCACTATCCTTGGCACCTTACTTTATAGTGCTCAGCCATATTTTATAGCTATTATTACAGATTTAGCTACTCAAAAAAATTTCGTCGATTTAGAATTTGTTTTATTGATTTTTTTATCGTCAATTCTTTTATCTACGATTTGTTTTTTATTTTCGGCACACTTAGGTAATAAAAGTATGGCTAGCGTTTCCGTGCACGTTTTACACGATGTGATGGCGAAAATTCATGATTTAGATTTTGCTTATCATACTAATAAAAGTTCAGGGAAAATTTTAAGCTTGATTAATCGCGGTGATGATGCAATTTATATTTTTTGTGACGCTTTTTATTTTCAATTTGTGGAAATTTTAATTGGCTTTGCTTTTATGTTTGTGAGTTTTTCGCAATTAAGTTGGCAATATGCTTTGTTAGTTGCCTTAAATTTTATTGTTACCCTACTCGCTTGCTTGTGGATTTTGAAAATTAATATTGCTAAGAGAAGCATTTTTAATCGCGATGATACTCAGTTAACTGCAGAAAAAGTGGATAATTTAATTAATTTTGAAACGGTGAAATATTTTGCTAAAGAAAAATATGAATTACATAAACTTGATCAAACTTTAAAACGTTGGGAAAAAAGTTTGATGGATTACTTTTTCACCTTCCGTTTTTTTGATGCGGCTATTGGTGTCACCAATGTTGCTTTTTTGCTTGGAGTTTTTTGGTTGGCGGTTTTAGATTTGCAAAATAGTGTTTTTGTTTTAGCAGATTTTATTTTTGTGATCACTTTTGCTCTTGGTTTTAAGTGGCGTATGGATTCTTTCATTAATATTTTGCGTCACGTGGCAAAAAAGAATGAAGATTTGGAAAAATATTTGGAAATTTTGGAACAGAAATCAACTTTAACTGATCCAGCTGAACCGCAAGTAATCCAAAATTTCCGTGGCGAAATTAAGTTTGATGATGTTAGTTTTGAATATGATAATCGTAAAAAATTGGCTCTTAATCATGTTAATTTAACGATTAAACCGGGAGAAGTGGTAGCTTTAGTAGGTTTTTCTGGAGCTGGCAAAACTACTATCGTCAAACTTTTGCAGCGCATGTATGACGTAACTAGTGGCAAGATTACTATTGATGGCGTTGACTTGCGAGCGATGACAAGAGAATATCTACGCGATAAAATCGGCATTGTTCCGCAAGAATCAATCTTATTTAATAATAGTATTAAGTATAATTTAGCCTATGCGCGGCCAGATGCTAGCGAAACTGAGATTATGGCTGCCGCGCAGGCCGCGCAAGCAGACGATTTTATCGCTAAATTGCCGGATGGTTACGAAACTAAGGTTGGTGAACGTGGAGTGAAACTTTCTGGCGGTCAACGCCAGCGCTTGGCGATTGCGCGGGTTCTTTTGAAAAAACCCAAAATTATTGTTTTTGATGAAGCGACTAGCAGTTTAGATTCTTATAGCGAGCAAGCAATTCAAAAATCTTTTTGGGCTTATGTGCGTGGTAAAAAACAGGCAGTCACAGCTATTGTTATTGCTCACCGTTTATCGACGATTATGAAAGCGGATAGAATCATCGTTATGTGCGATGGTAAGATTGCGGAGATGGGTACGCATGATCAGCTTTTACGTCAAGGCAATTCGATTTATCGTCAACTTTGGCGCTTGCAAGCTAATGGCTTCATTGGCGATGGCGAAAGCGAAGAAACAAATCCTAATACTCACGAAAAAGATAATTCTGATTGAGTCCCAAAAAGTCCTAAAAAGTCCCTATTGTAAAATTTCAACCCAATCGCCAGTTTTAGCTAAACAGCTATTAGCTTCGTCGGTGTCTAAGTGACACTCAAGAGCGTAATTTTCATCAACTTTGAGTCGAACATTATCAAAGATGGCTCCCTTTTCGCCTAATAACTGAATTTTGACTTCATTAGTGTTTTCTAAATTCATCCTTTTTCTATCTGCTGGAGTTAAATGCAGATGGCGTGCTGCAATAATGGCAGCCGCTTTAGTTACGTTTCCCTGCGGACCAATGATCTCAATTACAGCCGCTTGATCAAGATTGCCAGAGTCTCGTACCGGTGGATTAAGACCCAGTTTGTAAGCATCAGTTTGAGAAATCTCCACTTGCGTATACGGTCGCAATGGTCCGATTAAGCGAACCTTGTCAATTTGTCCTTTATCGGTTTTTAAACTTACTGTTTGCTCGGCAGCAAATTGACCTGGCTGTGACAAGTCATTGCGTTTAATAAGTGGTTGCTCACCAAACAAAGTTTGATAATCAGAGGTATTTAAATGTAAATGACGATTAGAAACGCCTAAAGGAATTTGCATATGTTTTTATTATACCTTATTCAGTGCGCAAAGCTTCAATTGGTTGCAATTTAGCGGCTTTATTGGCTGGATAAATGCCAAAGATGAGACCAATGAGGGTGGAAATGCTAATGGCTAGGAAAACGCTATTCCAAGAGATGACAGCGCTAAGTTGAGTGAAATTATTAAGCACTGCACTGGCGATTAAGCCAATTAATAAGCCGATTAAACCGCCCAAAAAAGTGATTAAGACGGCTTCAAATAAAAATTGCATAATTAAATATTTCTTTTTGGCGCCCAGCGCTTTGCGCAAGCCGATTTCTTGTGTTCTTTCGAGCACGCTCATCAGCATGACGTTCATAATCCCGATGCCGCCGACTAAAAGAGAGATGCTGGCAATACCGGCTAGAAGTAAAGTGAAAGTTTCAGTGACTGAAGTGAGGGTTTCGAGCAGATCAGTGGCAGACATCATTGAGAAATCGGCGTCATCAACTGAATCCAAATTATGAAGATCGAGTAAAGTGTAACCCACAATTGATTTTGCTTTTTCTAATTGAGCAACATCTTTTAAACTAAAAGCGATTGTGCCATAAGTGTTACTACCTAATAACTGATTTTGGGCAGTGGTGATAGGAATTAAACCAGTTGTGTCTTGGCTAGTACCGCTACTACCACCGCTAGATTTGAGTATGCCTATTACTTCATAAGTACTACTACCAACTTTAATTTTTTCGCCAATACTGGCTTGAGCAGAACCGAAGAAAGTTTCCGCTGTATCTGAACCTAAAATAATAACTTTACTTTGGCTAGCAATTTCGCTTTCGCTAAACTGTCGGCCTAATTGCAATTCTTTACTGCGAGTGTCGAAGTAATTGGCAGTGATGCCAGTTAAACTAATGGTTTCTTCAGTATCGTTGGCGCTTAAAGTTTGTGAGGTACTTACTTCTGGCGAATAGTTAGCAAAAACGCCTGTGTAGTCATTGGCTAAAATTGTTTCCAATTCGGCTTTAGTGAAACCGCCACCGCTCCAACCTCGTGGTGAAACGGTGAGAATATTCGTGCCTAAACTAGAGATACTATCGGTAATTTCTGCTTGGCTACCAGAGCCAATCGCCATCATAGTGATAACCGAAGCGATACCAATAACAATGCCTAAGATCGATAAAAAAGTTCTGCCTTTATTTTGCCAAAGACTGGCAAGAGCTTCTTGAAAAATTTCAGCACTCAGCATAATGAATATCCTTATTAGCTGGACCGTCGCGAATAATTAAGCCGTCTTTAAGAAAAACGGTTCTATCGGAATAAGAAGCTACAGCTGGTTCATGAGTAATAATAACAATTGTTTTATGCTGTTCTCGATTAAGTTTAGTAAAAAAGCTCAAAACTTCATCAGTTTGATCAGTTGGTAAATTACCGGTTGGCTCATCGGCTAAAATAATGGCTGGATCCATCATTAGTGCTCGAGCGATGGCAACTCTTTGCTGTTGCCCGCCAGAAAGTTGACTGGCTAAATGTTGGGCTCTTTCGTCGAGCTTCACTAAATGAATTAATTCTTTAGCTTTGGCTAGGCGTTCCTGAGGATTTACTTCACCATAAACAGCTGGCAGAAGTACATTTTGCAAAACTGTTTTATGTGGTAAAAGATTAAAAGCTTGAAAAACGAAACCAATTTTCTCACCACGAATTTGTGCTAATTGATCTTCGCTTAATTCTTTAGTATCTGTGCCATCCAAAATATATTGACCGCTGGTGGCTACATCTAGCGCTCCTAAAATATGCATAAGTGTACTTTTGCCAGAGCCAGAAGGTCCCATGATAGAAACAAATTCGCCTTTATTAATTCGAAAGTTAATGTTGCGCAGCACCTGAGTTTCCCCGGCGGCGCCGTAATAAGTTTTAACTAGGTTACGTATTTCAATAACTGCTTGATTTTTAATTTTAAGTTTTTTTGCCATTTTAAAATTGTCATTTAAAAATTTTTAACGATTTCTGTCTTGCGGCGGCGTTCCGCCGCCGCCCATATTACCACCCATCATCATCATGCCGCCGCCCATATTATTTTGTTTAGATGACGAAGAAAATTCACTGAGGCTGAAAATAATTTGCTCGCCTTCGCTGATGCCGCTGATAATCTCAGTGAGATTACCGCTGCTCACGCCAATTTCAACCGTTCGTGTTTCTGTTTGTCCTTGGGCGTTTTTCACTTGGACGCTACTAACGCCAGCGGCAGTGGTAATAGCTAAAGTAGGGATCGTAATGACGTTTTCTCGCTCACTAATGTAGATTTGGCCATCCACGCTTAAGTTTGGCAAAAGTGCAGTGGCATCGGTACTGTCAAATTGAGCAATGACGGTGTAAGTGGTGGTAGTACCAGTGGTACCATAGCGATCAACGCTCACAATTTTGCCGGTAAATTCTTGGTCATCGTCGGTAGTAATGATGACTTTTTGATCTATTTTTACTTTGCCAATGTCGCTTGAACTAAGAGAAAAACTGGCTAAAATATTATCATTAGTTTTGATAGTTGCCATTCTTTCTGATAAGCTAGTCCCGGAACCGCTGCTAACGCTACCAAAAACTAATCCTGGCACAGCGGTGATATTTTCGATAACGCCGCTTACTGGTGCAGTGACGATGGCACTAGTGTTTTGATAAGTTTGATAAGCAGAATTCACTTGTGCTTGGGCTTGGGCAATATTATTGCTCTGATTTTTATAATCGTTTTCTGCGGCTTTCCAGGCTGCCCATTGTTCAATGTAGGTGGGATCATCTTCTTCTAAATCTTCCGCGTCGGCATGATTCAAAAAATATTGATTTTTTTCGAAAAGGGTAATTTGTAAACTATTAAGTTTATTTTCTGCACTAGCTAAAGAATTTTTAGCATTTAAATAACTAGCATAAGCGCTTTGATAAGCTTCTTTACCCTCTGGACTTAATTCTAGTTCAAAAAGTTTATCACCAGCTTGAACTGTTTGACCGTCTTGGATGTAAACGGTGGCGACGGTACCAATGGCTTGAGTAGTAACTTCAGTGTAATTGGCATTCGAAATTGTGCCGCTTACCTCTACCACTTCTTGCAAATTTTGTAAGTTAGCTGTGACTAAAGTTTCCTGATTATTAGTGGCGGCATTTTTTTGTTGGCTGTGGCGCCACAATAAAATGCCGCCTCCAATCACAACTATCATCACCGTGGCGATAATCAAAGTTTTTCGTTGCGGTTTTTTTAACCTTTTAATTTTTTCTCGTAAATTTATTTTCATAAGAATTACAATTCTAATTTTTTAATGTTAAAAAAACTTAAAATTAATTAAGTTACTTTATGAATGGGAAACTTGTGGTGTAGGAATGCGCAATTGAAAAATTGTTTTTTCCGGTAATCCACTAACCAAAATTAACTCACCGTTAATTTCTGCAGTTAATTTTTTAGCGATACTAAGGCCTAAACCGCTGCCAGTTTGAGCTTGCACTTGTCTATCCGTAATACGATAAAAACGATTAAAAATTTTTTCTTGTTCATTTTCACTAATTCCAATGCCAGTATTACAAATTTGAATTTGATAATATTTTTTTTCTTGTTTCACAATAATTTCCACTTTGGTATTGGTGGTGGCATATTTGCCTGCATTGTCCAAAAGCAAATTTAAAATTTCACTAATTTTATTTTGATTATTTAAAATAATTAAATTTGCTGGACAGGTGACGACGAATTGTAGTTTTTTGCTGTGCCAATTTTTTTGAAATTTAGTTGCTAAACCATTCACTAATTCATTCAAATTAAATTCATTTAAAGTTTGATTATTGCTAGAATTAAAAGCGAGCAAATTATTAATTAAGTTCTGTAAATTATTATTTTCATCACTAATAACTTTTAAACTATCTTTAATTGTTTGTTTATTTTTTTCTTGTTTCAGTAAACTTAATTCTGCCTTAATCGTGGCGACTGGCGTTTTAAGTTCGTGACTAGCATTGCTAATAAATTCTGCTTGCTCGCGAGTTTTTTCTTGAGCTGGAGCTAATAAATAACCGGTGAGAAAATATCCGAGGATGCTGCCGCTCAGCCAAACTAAAAGATTGAAAGCCCACAAATTTTTTTTCGTATTTTCTTCAAAGGTACGGAAATTTTTATTGATAATGGAAGTAGTATTGTCTGGAATTTGCGGTGGCGGTGGCAGCTGAGCATTAATACCGTCTTGAAAACGTTGCTTGCCCATATTGTGAGAAACAGTAACGAGGCCAGTATAAATAAAAATTAAAATTAAAATTGCTAAAGAAAAAATAAGTGTTAATCGACGGTGTACTTGACGATAATTGTCATCGAATTGTGGTGATAAAAATTTATCCCAGGGTTGATAAAGTTTACTCATTGATACCTAACTGATAACCTCGACCCTTAAAAGTTTTAAGTAATTGTTTTTCTTTAGGAAAAGCCTTGTCAATTTTTCGACGCAAATAACAAATATAAGTGTCAATAATGCGGTCGTAGACATCGCCGTCATTTTGCCAAACGTGAGTTAAAAGTTCATCTTTGGTAACGATCCATTTCTGCTTAAGAAATAGATAGTGTAGAATGGCGCTTTCAGTTTTGCTTAGATGAATTTCTTTTCCAGCGCGTTGTGCTTGGCCAGTTTGTGGATCAAAAGTGAGATTGTCGATTTGAAAAAGAGCTTGTTTTTGATTTGTTGGTCGACGCAAAAGCGCAAAAACTCTTGCCAATAATTCATCAATCTCAAATGGTTTACCTAAATAGTCGTCAGCGCCAGTGCGCAGACCGGTCACTACTTCTGGCGTTTGATTGCGAGCTGTTAAAACTAAAACTGGAACGCCGTTTTTTTGTTCGCGAATCTTCGTGAGAACCGTTAAGCCGTCAATCTTTGGTAAAGTGAGATCGAGAATAATTAAATCGTAAAAATTTGGTGAAATAAGATCTAAAGCTTCTTCACCGTCGTAGGCCGAATCTACGGCAAAACTTTCTTGTTGTAAAATTTTGCTCAGCGAGTGGTTAAGTGGAATTTTATCTTCTACTAGTAGTATGCGCATATTTAGGGTTATTATACACGCTCCAATGTTAAAGAAAAGCTAAAATTAGTGCTTTGATCGCGCTTCTCTCCTCCCCCATAAATTTAAAATTAGGCATAAACAAATAAAAAATAAACTGCCGCCAATGGCTAAACTGACGTAGAGAGTGTCGTTGCCGACGGTGAGGGTGGTGGGTGGGAAAAAGCTGACAATCAGCGCAAAAGCGGCCGCTATAAATCCGCCGCCGGCAATTAACCAAGTGCCAACTTTGCCACCAGGAATTTTGTATGGTCGCAAAAGATTTGGTTGACGATAACGCAAAAAAATCGCCGCTGCATACATTAATAAATACATAATCAGATATAAACCGACGGTGAAAGTGCTCATGAAGAAAAAACCAACGTTCGGATTGGGAAAAATGAGATAAATGCTACACAATAAAGTTACTAAAATTCCTTGGATAAGAATAATTCTTAGCTGAATGCCATTTTTATTGACTTTAGTGAAACTGGTTGGTAGTTGACCTTCTTTGGTAGCTATAAGCATGCCGCGACTAGGTCCACCGATCCAAGAAGTAACTGCGCCAAACATGCCAAAAATAATTAAAGCTGAAAGAATGTTTGGCAGCCACGGCAGATGAAAGGTTTCGGCAAAAATTTGATAAGCGCGAAAAAGCCCGGCATCGGTAGTGATTTGTCCATATGGGACAATTACGGCAATTGCTAGACCGCCCAAAAGAAACATAAGAAAAGTGATGCCTGAAGCTAAGAAAATTGCCGCCGGCAGTTGTTTCTCTGGATTTTTTAATTTGAGTGCGTGAACAGTTTGAGATTCTACTCCAGCAAAAAGAAGAGTGATAGCGGCTAGAAAGGCAATGCTGTTAAGGCTATTTATTTCTGGAAAAAACCGTGGTCGCACTTGATTATTCACGATTTCCGCCACTGCTGTTTCGCTGGCATTTAAATGCAAAAAACCAATTGGTTTTTTAGCTAAGATCCAGACGACAGCTAAAAGAACTAAAATAATGACGGAGCCTAGCATGCCTAGTGCAAAAGAATAATTGGTTACTTTCACCATTGTTTCGTGGCCGCGTAAATTAATCCAAGTTGCCAGCCAATAAACAACAATGGAAAATAAACCCAGAAAAAGGCCTTTATTAATTAACCAATCGGCTCCGATGACGTAGGCGGCGGCTACGCCGCCGAAGCCAAGCAAAATCGGATACAACGCCAAACTTTGCGCCCATTGCATGAAAATCGCCAACGTACCCCAAAATGGTGATAGAGCTTGGCGCACCCAAGTGTAAACGCCGCCTTCGCTTTTGGCGAAGGCGCTACTTAATTCTGCAGAAACTAACGCCGCTGGAATGAGAAAAAACAAAAGTGAATAAACGATATAACTAATAGCGGTTAATTCCTGCTGCGCCAGCATAGACAAGCCAAAAAGATTAAAAATGGCGGCTGCAGTTAAAAAAGCGAATTGACGAGTGGAAAAATAAGTCATACTTTAATCATAAGAGCGGATTAAAGTAATTTTGGCGCCAGAAAAAACTCAGGAAATTGCGCCGACTTCTTGATTGAGAATGGCGCTTTTAGAGATGATCTCACCATTTTCATCTCTATAGCTTAAAGTAATGCGATTGCGCGATTGCTCTTTGGACTGATAGAGTTCGTTGTCTGCGTTATTAGGATTGAGATAATCCTGTAAACTATCCTCATCTTGAGGATGATCGCGATCCATGAAAAGGACCCTTGTACCAGCACTAAAAGTGATGGTTCGCTTGATGATTTCACCTTTTTTATTGCGAATCGGTAAATCGACAAATTGTTGGCTAATTTCACGGAAAATGCTGATAATGCGGTTGAAAATTTTGTTAACATCTTGTACGTTAGTTAGAGGCATAATTAAAGCCCATTCATCGCCTCCTTGACGAAAAAGAAAATCAAAATTACGCAATTTGGCGCTTTGCTTAAAAGCGTCGGTGACGGCTTTGAGTGCATCATCACCTGCTTCGTGCCCGTATGTATCGTTAATTTGTTTAAAATGATCAAAATCAAAAGCAGTCACTGCGTAACCAATGATTTGCGGTCGCTTTTCTTGACTTTTAAGTGTAAAACGTCCTTGATCATGATCAGTCACAACTTCTAAGTAGTTATGAAAAGCATGACGATTCCAGGCTCCAGTTAAGGTGTCGCGATTACGACCGGCGGCGGCGTTAAAACGGAAAAACGCTCTCTTTAGACCTTCATACTGATTTTCTGAATCAAGAATCATTTGATATTTGCGTTCTTTATCCAGCGAAGCTTCAAACATGTGAACGTCATCCTCTGGATTAATGCCAACAAATAACTGCCGAACTGCTTCTACAATTTGGCTGCGTTTTTCCGCGTTTACCTCTGGAATAATTGTGGCTAAGGCATCTTGCAGTAGCGGGGTTTTTTCTTGATCGCGAACATGCTTGGCATTGACTTTTTCTTGCAAAATACGGCGATAAATGTTTTCTAAAATAGCGACAAAAAGTGGATGATTGAGATCTTTCAGCCAATTACGTAAACCTTTTCCTTCCAGTTGAAGCTCTTCTACAATTGAAGGTTGTAGAAATTCTGCTAAAATCTTTTGGAAACGTGGTTCGGCTTGCACTTCTTGCCAAATTTGTTGAAATTTTGGATCAGCTTCGCCTCTGATTGGCTTTTCTGATTGATCTTGAGCATCGCGTTGCAATAATAAAAATTCCAAAATTTCTTGATCGCGAGCTTGTTCTTCTTCAGAATTGATCATTGATTCAGGAGAAGTTGTTTTTTGGCTTTTTTCTGCTGTTTTTGCTGATTCAGGGTGTTGGTCAAGACGAGTAAAGTTAAAAACCCGTCTTTTTTTGCTCGGTTGATGATTGATTGACTCTGGATTAATCATGATTTTTCTTTTTCTTGATTATCTACTTTTTATCTTCAATGTCAAGCAGCAATCTTCGAGTTGAGCTCTTGTTAAAGCTTTAGAAAGGCTTGTCTTGTGTATTTATTTGAATGCTTGACAAAAAGTGACCTATATGTTATAATATAGGTGTTTTTTGAGTTAATATATTGGCATTTTCGCCATAAAATTGACAAAAAAACTGCTCTTTAACAAATTAGCGATGAAATTAATGCTGGCGATTTTAATATCGTTGGCTTTTAAATAAATATCAAACTGAGAGGGAGATGGACCATGTCTTATTTGAAGACACTTCACTATCGCTGGTGTGAAGGCAGGCGTCAACGGCGTTTTGAACGTCAAAACGCTTCTCCGGCGGCTTTGCCGGAAACGTTTCTTGACCAATTACGAACATCGAGGCGTTTGGCTTCGAACACGAGGGAGGTGTCTGAAATGTCAGACTTGGTAGCTAATCAAACTCCAGCGTCGGAAATTGCACATCGGGAAATCAAACGGGCACCAATCATCATGATTCCGGCGCCCGAACGTCCTGTCGGTAACAAAAAACGTCGATTGAGAAAGATTGAGGAGGAAATTTCTATGTCTAATCCTGTTAGTGTGCCCGACAATTCCGTGGTTGAACCGGTAGTTTCGTCGCCCGCTGAAATCGCTCATCCGGAAGCCGATCAGGCCATGCCGCCGGTGACGATGAAAATGCGCAAGGAAGAAATCTTCCAGGCGTATTCACAGCTCTGGGCGAGTCAGCAGCAATTGCTGGCTGATAACACTACTCTGCGTACTTTGAATTCCGCTCAAGGAATAGGGTTGCAGGAAGCGGCTTTGTGGTATTCTCCGGAAAAATGGAATGAGCGGGAAACAGCGTTTACGCATCAACTTCAGCAGCTAGATTCTCAGCTGACCATTGCCACTGATTATGCTTCGGAAATGCAGACAGAACTGAACTCACAGATGGAAGCGCAGCAACGATTGTTGGCGGTGAAAACGTCTTTGGAAGAAAGTTGCCAGCGGTTGGACGAGCAAGCTCGTTTGGCGAATGAAGTCAAACAGGAAGCCGAGAACAACCTGGAAACCGAACGCACTGAAAAGAACGCCTTAGTTTTGCGCAATCGCGACCTGGAGAATGGCGCAGCTCGTCCTAAGATCGTCAAGCGCATTAAGCGGCGTTGCCGTTTCTGGCAGTTCAGTTTGATCGTAGTGTTTTTACTGCTGTTGGTTTTGCTGTGCTTCCCGAATCTGACTCCGGTGCATCTGGAGCTTCTTCATCACGATCGGAGAGTAAACACTGTCATCTGGAATGGCAGGTTTAATCTTAATCTTGATGATTTGGTCGTGGTTGAACCTAAAGGCCAGACAGTAAGTGTGCCTACGTCGGTACCTTTGGCTGTTGCTGCGGTTGTGCCAACTGCCACTCCGGCACCGTTAGCCACCGCCGCGTCAACCTTTGGCGTAAGTGACCTGCTCATCCGCATGAACGGGGTAATTCTCAACCTCAAAGGTTGGCAAAACGTCGTCTGTGATCCTAGTTTGTACGAAATTGTGCCCCAGCTTCAGGTTGGGTGGACGAGTTACGTTATCAACTGGAAAACGGGTTTAGATTTTGCTGACCTGTTGGACTTTACCTCGAAAAAGAATCGCTAATTTGTCTTCGCCCTTGCGAAAAATGTGTTAACATTTTTCGCAAGGGCTTTTTTTTGCTTAAACCTGAATTGACAATCGCTTAATTTCGCGTAAAATGAAATCTAATATGGCAGATAATTTACCAACCAATAATTTCGATGCTTTGCAAGAAACAGCTTTGGAAGTTATGCCCGAGGCTTTAGATAAGGGCGAAGCGGGCCAAACGGATACGCCTGAACAAAAGAACGAGCAGACGCCCGCTTCGCCGGAACAACACGAAAATCCTATCACTGGCGAGCTTGGTAAACGCATGCTCAACTGGTATGAAACTTATGCTCTGCCCCATTCTCAAGATCAGTCTTTAGGTTTAGCAGTTAATAAAGATCAGTTCGTTTGGCAACTTGGTAATGACGAGCGGATTACTATAAACGAGCTTGATCAGGCTTTAACTAATGAAAAAACTGGTCTGATTACTCGTTATCGCACTTTGAGCAGCCAGTCGGAAACGGAAGCTCCTTCAAAAACGGAAACTGAGGTAGCCGAAGGCGCAGTTGAGCATCAAGCAGCAGCCCCGGAAGATTTAGATCCTGAGGAAAAACAGAAGAAAGAAAATGATATTGCTCGTCAATTATTGGACGTGTTGACGGAAAGATTTTTTGCCGAGTTGGCATATATGACGCAAGTGGCGCGTGGTTTGGAACAAGCAGTGGCTCAAGCTGACCAAAATCAAGATCGGGCGGCTCTTCAAACTTTGGAAACGAAATTAACTCAAGCTTCCAAAGATATTTTTACTCCGTTCTTAGTAGCGGCTGGCGAAGATAAAACCGGAGCCCGTTTTGGTCAAGCGACTTTTTTTGATCGTTATCGTGATTATAAAGAAAGAGATCAAGATCAGCAAATGCAGACTTACCAGACGGATTTGCAAGAATGGCAAAGACGTTTTGATAAAACTCGTTTTGGTAATGATTACGTTTTAAAAGAACAAACTCAGTCTTTGGAAAATACTTTTTTAAATGCTTTCCAAGAATTACAGTTTTTAGTTGGCGGTAATAATGGCGAGGGCGGTATTCCGGCAGCTTTGCGTTTGATTCAAGAAAAATTGGCGGCGCCAGAACAACCGATTCAAGAAACCACAGCTACAGCGCCAACGGCAAACGGTGAAACTGAAGTGGTTCAAACTGATGAGATAACTGACGAAGAAAAAGTCGCTTCTGCCGCCGCAGTTGACTTACCCAATTTAGATGCTTCTACTTTTGCGCCGGCGGCTGGAGTTGCTACTGAAAAAATTACGCCAGTGGGAAAAACTGAAGCTCCTTCGCCTTCAACTGGAGAAAGTATTTTGAGCGCTCTTTTGAAAACTAAACTGACGGATGAAAAAAGTGATCAGGCGCCAATACAAGATGGAGTCGTAGAAGATTCAACAGTGGCGCCGGCCGTTGCCGCCGAGGTGACTGATGAAGTTACAGCTGACCACTCTGTGGCGGCAGAGACAAGCGAGCCGGCGCAGTCATCGGCTGCTTAAAGTCTCTTTAATGTTATAATAACTTCGTTTGGTGCACCCGTAGCTCAACTGGATAGAGTGCCGGTCTTCGAAACCGTAGGTTGTGGGTCCGAGCCCCACCGGGTGCACAGTGGCGATGCCCAGGTGTTGAAACTGGTAGACAAGCACGGCTTAGAACCGTGTGCTGCAAGGCGTGAAGGTTCGATTCCTTTCCTGGGCACAAGATATTAAAAAGTTAAAATGAATCAAACAAATAAAGAAAAATCCACTTTAGCAGCTAATGGCTTGCCAATTATCAAGCAGAAAGAGGATTTAGCTAAAATGCGGGCAAAAACCGTGCCAGTGGCAGCAATTACAAGCCTGGTTTCAATCTTGGTTTTTGCCGGTGGTGGTTTTTTGTTAGATTTGTTCCTTGACAAAAAACCACTCTTTTTTATAATAGGGTTTCTAATAGCTTTTGTGGTGACCGATGTTGTCATTATTGCGATTGGTAAAAAAGTATGGAGGCGGTAAATCTCGCACCAACCATCGTTTTTTCGCTTGGGTCGTTTAATTTTACGACTACGTTAATCCTACAAATTTTAATGAGCGCCTTAATTATTGGCGCTTTTTTATGGACGATTGCTCATTGGCAAAAACGTCCAGGTAAATTTCAGTTATTTATGGAAGCGATTTTAGGTTTTATGTTTAATCAAGTGGACAAAATGACCGGTAGCCGTAGAAAAACAGAGCTAATTTTTCCGCTTATTTTTAGTTTAGTTATTTTTAT
>JAUNST010000044.1 GCA_030539095.1 bacterium | reverse complement strand
CATCACCCAACAATTAGTTAAATTACGTTTGTTGAGTCGGGAAAAAACTTTTATTCGCAAAATTAAAGAATTAATTTTATCAGTCTTAGTCGAAGGTAATTATTCCAAAAATCAAATTTTGGAAATGTATTTAAACGAAGTTAATTATGGTGGACCTGTTTATGGAATCGAACAAGCAGCGGTTACTTTTTTTGGTAAAAATGCTAAAAATCTCACTTTGAGCCAAAGCGCGTTTTTAGCCGGCTTGCCACAAGCTCCTAGCCGTTATTCGCCTTTTGCAGATAACTTAGAAGCTTCTTATGCTCGGCGCGACGAGGTTTTGCGCCGCATGCGAGAAGATGGCTATATTACGCCAGAACAAGAAGCACAGGCGCAAGCAGAAGAATTAATTTTTAATAACAGTGCTATTAAAATTGAAGCTCCGCATTTTGTGATGTATGTTCGTCAGCTTTTAGCTGAAAAGTATGGCGAAGAAATGGTTAATTCTGGCGGTTTAGTCGTGCGCACCACTTTAGACTTAGAGTTACAAAATCAAGTTCAAGAAATTGTCACTAATGAAGTTAATAGCTTGGCGAAAATGCGCATTAGTAACGGCGCCGCTTTGGTTACAAATCCTAAAACTGGCGAAATTTTGGCCATGGTCGGTAGCAAAAATTATTTTGATTTTCAAAATGATGGTCAGGTGAACGTGACTGTGCGTGAACGTCAGCCTGGTTCTTCAATTAAACCGCTCACTTACGCTTTGGCGATGGAAACCAAAGGTTATTCGCCTGCCTCTTTAATTTTGGATGCGCCAATTACTTATCACTTCAAGGGCGGACCTGATTACAGCCCCAAAAATTACGATGGTAAATTTCACGGTCAAGTAACTTTGCGCGAGGCCTTGGCTAGCTCTTACAATATTCCAGCAGTCAAACTTTTAGACGAACTAGGCAAGGACGCAGAAATTGACCAAGCAGAAGCAATGGGCATTACTACTTGGGAGGATCGTAATCGTTTGGGCTTATCACTTACTCTGGGCGGTGGTGAAGTAAAAATGATTGATATGGCGCAATTATATGGCACATTCGCTAATTTGGGTTTAACGGTGGAAGAAGATCCTTTTTTGGAGATTCTTGATTACCAAGGCAAAACTCTTTATCAAAATAGATGCGCTTTGTTTGGCCAGTGTGATTCTAAAACTAAACGCACTTTGAGCGAGGCGACTAGCTATCAGATTAGTAGTGTTTTGAGTGATAATGCCGCTCGTACGCCTGCCTTTGGACCGCAAAGTGTACTTTATATTCCCGGTCAAGAAGTGGCGGTGAAAACTGGTACTACAAATAATTTGCGTGATAACTGGACTATTGGTTATATTACCGATCGTTTGGTGGCGGTTTGGGTGGGTAATAATGATAATCAGACGATGAGTTATGTGGCTTCTGGTATTACTGGTGCTTCGCCAATTTGGCAAAAAATTATTCTTACTCAACTAGACGAGGAAAAGCCGCATCACTTTAATGTGCCAACTTCGATTGAAAAAGTGAATTACTGTGGCAAAGACGAATATTTTAGGGCTGGAGCGGTGCCAGCTGTTGTTTGCAAGAGCGTAAAAAATCCAGATAATCAGCCTGCTGAGCAATAAAGGTGGGATAAATTAAATCTTCGCGCCTGGCAGCTTGCTGGTATTCTGGCACTTGCGCTAAACTAATTTTACCCAAATACAGATCTGCTAATTTATTCTCTGGCTCCAAGAGCCAATCAAGAACTTGCAAAGTGCCTTCCCAATAGACAATATCCTTCGTAAAACCGCCTGGTTGACTAGTATCTGGCAAGCCTCGCTTGGCGCGCAAAGTGAAATACCAGGCGCGATCAAAATCAAACTGCATTTGGGTTTGCAGGCGCGCAAAAACTTGAGCAAAACTTTCTTTTTGACTCCAATTACAAGCTAGGTAACGACAGCAGCTGGTGCGAAAATCAAAGTTTTGGCGCACAAATTTACTATTTAAGCTTGCTAAACCTTCTTCCGTCCTACTGTAAGTGCTAGGCAAACTGCGAGGTAGCGTTTGCAAGGCTTGATTATGTGAACGCAAAAGATGAGTTTGCACTTCGTGCGCTAGTACTCCTTTAAGCATTGACTCGCTAATCGGCAAGTTCTTGGCGAAAATTAAAGTTTCATTTTTTCTTTTAGCGACGCTGAGCATTTTTTGCCAATGGATAAGAGGCGGATTGAGCCCTAGCTGGCGAAACAAATCACGAGTGATTTGGCTGACTCGGCGAGGCGCCAAAGCTTTAATTTTCGCCTGTTTAGGCAGAGTTGGCGCCACAATTTGTAAATATTTTTCCGCCAAGGCTAGGTAATCGGCACGTGGAAGGCCATTGCGAGTGAGCAATTTAGGCGTGAAAACGCGACTGTAAACAAATTGTGGGTTATAAGTTTGATCTTGACGAAACTTTGCCTCTTCGCTCTCAAGGTTTAAAGGAATTAAGCTTTCTAGCAAAGACATTATAGAATTTCCTCTAAATCCTCTTCTTGATGCTGGAAATGTAAAACATAACTATCTCGCCGCATTTGCGGATTTTCGCCCACTTTCTTACCTTCTCCTTTGAGAATCCGTTCAAAAGGCTCGCAGGCTGGGCAGCCGCCATGGGGGCATTTAAAGGTTTTCAGCTTGCGCGCCAGAGAAATTTTGCGCCCAATTTGCAAAATTTCTTCTTTAGCCGCTTCGAGCGTTGGCAATTGTTTGGGCGTTAATTCGTCATGCAAACCTAAGTACCAGTAACTGGCTTTTTCAACTTCGTATTTTTGACAATAAGTGGCTAAGAGCAAATAAATTGGCAATTGTAAGGAACTTTCTTTCTCTGGATTTTTGCTGGTTTTAAAATCGATGATGTGAACTTTTTTAGTAGCTTGATCGTATTCCAGCCAATCTAATTTGCCGCACAAAATTAAATTGTCTTGCTCGCTTAAGTAGTAATTTGGTAAATCGCCTTTAATTTTGACTGCTAAATTTTTAAGCGGACCTGGATGCTCTTGCACTCGCAGTAACATTTCTCGCCCTCGGGCAAAATATTCTTGCTCGAGGGCTTCGCTGAAAAAGCCTCCCGCTTCGCCGCTATAGCGCGGCCAATTTTTTTCGTAAGCAACGAGCAAGCTTTCGCGAAAACGCTCCGCCGTACTCAAAGTAGACAAATTTTCTAGCACTTCGTGCACTGCCACGCCTAGGCTTAAGGCTGGAGTTACGATCTGTAATTTATGATTAGTCTGCGGATCTTTATAAACGTTTTTTAGAAAATATGCCCTGGGACAACTCAGATAATCGCTGATACTACTATGAGAAATCCAGGTGGCAAGATAACGATCGGACATAACTGATAGTCATTATAACAGAAAATCCCGCCTCTAAGGGCGGGATTTTCCAAAATTCTATTTTAGTTTTATTAACTACGGCGACACTTAATTTTAAGTGAATTAGACCAATCACTCCATTTGCCGTCGCTCGTTTTAATCTGATAACGCACGTAATAGTCTTTATCGTTATCTAGTTTTTGATCAAAGAAGAAGCGCTCCGTGTGCTCAAAAGTCTCCACTCGCACGTCATCTTTACCTTGGCTAGTCCCGATCATTACGTGATAAGCCACTAAATTATCCTTGGTTTGCGGCAAAAGAATGCGCGCTGTCCAAGAATTATCACTGTAATTACCGCAAGTATCTAAAATCGGCAACCATGGTTTTTCGCCACCAGTGCTACTTTTAGTCGTTGTTTGCGAGAAATTAAAAGTAGTATTTAATTTAGCCGGAGCCACAATAGTTTTGGTTTCGCCAGCTAAATAGTTGTCATTGTTCACTTGCCAGACGAGTTTAATTTCGTAGGTGGTGCCAGCCGCTAGATTGAGCGACCAGGTGACACCGCTTTTAGCTTCCAAACGCGGGCCGGCAGTAAAATCGTTTACGCCAGGTAAACGATAAAGCACTAAAATGCTACTACCAGACGGAATATTACCGTTTACATTAACGGTACCGCTGACGCGGCCGCTTTTAACGGTGGTTTTAACCACTTTTTTAGTAACTACGGTTTCCGGTTGAGCTGCCGCCACTTTTTTCACTACTAAACCACCTTTGGTGGTATTAGCGGTTTCCAAATTAATAGCGCCAGCAGGGACAACAGCGTTAGCAGTAGTTGACTGCTCGCTATTTTCGTAATCACCAGCGCGAGCTCTTTCCGGAGCAATATTCAGATTATCGAGTTCGCTTTGTGACAATTGAACTACGTCTTGATCTTGAACCGGAGTTTCGCGCACTGCTTGAGTACGTACTTGCGTTTCGCTCGCCACTTCTTGGCGATTTAAATAAACTTTATAAGAAATGGCTCCCGCCACTAAGGCTAAGCCAATACCCGCAGCCCAAGGTAAAATTTTGCTACCCTTAGCTGAAGGAATTTGAGAAACTGCAGCAACCTTAGGAGCCTCAGGCACAAAATTGACCTGATTTTCCTGATTGCTAAATTGGATTTCTTCCATAAGTTCCTTTTTTATTCTTGCCTTTCGTTATCAAAAGGTAACATATTATAACATATAGGATCCGTTTTGTCAAGTCTCCGCTTCATGTTATAATGAAAAGATGCTAAAAGAGAGTCAAGTTGCTGATTTAACTGCCCAAGCTAGACAAATTCGTCAGGCTGTAGTGGCAATGTTGGCTTTGGCTGGTAGCGGTCATCCGGCGAGCAGCTTGGGCAGCGCTGATATTTTTGCCTGGTTATATGGTAATTTATTGCGCAAAAATCCGGAGTTACCTCAGTGGCCGGAACGCGATTATTTTCTCTTAAGCGCTGGTCACCTGGCGCCAGCTTGGTACGCCACTTTAGCCCAACACGGTTATTTCCCTCATGATTTCCTTTTAACTTTGCGTCAATTAGGCTCGCCGCTGCAAGGTCATCCGCAACGAAATCTTGCCTTGGGCATTGAAAATAGTGCTGGTCCGCTCGGGCAAGGTGTATCGATGGCTGCTGGTTTAGCCTATGGCTTACAAGAGGTAAAAAGTGAACAGCGAGTTTTCGTTTTGAGTAGCGACGGCGAGCAAGAAGAAGGTCAAGTTTGGGAAGCTTATTTATTTGCTGCTAATTATAAATTAAGTAATTTTTGCCTATTAATCGATCAAAATCGTATTCAGCAAAGTGGCAAAGTGCAAGACGTGATGAAAGTGGAAGATTTATTGGCGAAATTATTAGCTTTCAACTTTAGCGCTGTTGTCGCCGATGGTAATAATTTCGCCAGCTTAGACTCTGCCTGGCAAAAGGTGAAACGCTCGGCGCGACCAAAAGCAATTATTTGCCAAACTGTGCCCGGAAAAGGTGTTTCTTTTATGGAAAATGATTATCATTGGCACGCGCAAGCGGTAACCGCTGCTCAAGCTAAACAAGCCTGGCAGGAATTGGAGGCAAAATGCTAAAAGCTACTCGAGATGGCTTTGGCCAGGCAATGTTGCAAGCCGCCGAAGTTGATCATAACTTGATGGTTTTGAGCGCTGATTTGTCTTCTTCTTTGCGGCTGGACGATTTTAAGGCGGCTTATCCGCATCAATATTTGGAGCTGGGCGTGAGTGAGCAGAACATGGCTGGCGTGGCTGCCGGTTTAGCCATGCTGGGCAAAACCGTAGTCATAACTAGTTTTGCTGTCTTTAACCCTGGGCGAAATTGGGAACAAATTCGCGTCAGTATTTGCGAGCAAAACTTAAACGTGAAAATCGTCGGCAGCCACGCTGGTTTAGCGACTGGTCCAGACGGCGGTACGCATCAGGCTTTAGAAGATATTGCCTTGATGAGTGTTCTACCGAATATGAAAGTTTTGGCGCCAG
>JAUNST010000043.1 GCA_030539095.1 bacterium | reverse complement strand
TTGATCGTCATTGGCGTAGCCCAAAGCACGCAATAAAACTGTCACTGGCATCTTACGACGCTTATCAATTTTTACGGTGATTACATCTCTTCGGCTAACGGACATTTCGATCCAGCTGCCGCGCATTGGACGTAATTCTGCTTTGTAAAGTAAACGGCCAGAAACTGGATCAACTTCACCAGCAAAAGAAACGCCAGGTGCGCGCACTAATTGCGTCACCACCGCCCGGTCGATACCATTAATAATGAAAGTACCGTTGGGAGTCATCATTGGCACATCGCCTAAGAAAACTTCTTGGGTTTGTTCTTGACCAGTTTTTTTATTCAACAAAGTCGCTTCCGCATAAAGTGGAGCAGAATAATTAGTTTCTTTTTTGCGAGCAGTTTGAATGTCATACTCACCGCGACCGAAATAATGCTTACCAAATTTTAAACTCCAATTTTTATTAGTGTAATCTTCAATTCCGCGTTCAGCATTAATTTCTTCCAAAGATTCACTAATTCCACGATCCAAAAAATCTTGATAAGAATCAAGTTGCATTTTTAAGAAATTGAGTTTTGGAATTACGTGGCGATCTTTTCCCCAAACCACTCTTTGTTGATTAGTCTTCATAATAGGGCCCCTTCTCAAGTCATTTTAAAACGAACTTGAACTTATCACTATTAATTTTTAATTTTGAAAACTGACATTGATAAAAACTTAACTAAAACAAAAAAACGGGCTCTCTCCACCAGATAGAGGAGACCCTTTTCTTCAAACCTCAGCTAAATTTTCATCATATTGCCAGCCAACACCCGTTTTGAACTCCCAAATCCGAAAGAAAAACAGATTCGGGAATTATAACATAATCTTAACAAAAGTCAATACGAAAACCACTATAATTAAGCGCCGAGCAATTGCTCGGCGCCCATTCATTTAAAATAAATTGCAATTTTGAATAATTATTCAAAATTAACTTCCACATTCTGAGCTGCTGCCTCAGTAATTTCAAAATATTCGCGCGCTGTACTGCCCATAATGCCAGCCACAATATTGGTTGGAATAGTTTTGATCTTAGCATTGAAAGTTTTCACGCTATCATTGTAATCTTTACGAGAAACTGCCAAGCGATTTTCTGTACCCGCTAATTCGTCTTGCAAACTCATAAAGTTTTCATTAGCTTTTAGCTCCGGATAAGCTTCCGAAATTGCTAGCAAACGGCTCAAAGCACTATTCATTTCATTAGTCGCTGCTGCTGTTTCCGCCACGCTCAAGTTGCCGCCTGCCAATTTAGCACGAGCATCGCTTACCGCTGTAAAAACTTCTTCCTCATGTTTAGCGTAACCTTTAACAGTACTCACAAGATTAGGAATTAAATCATATCGACGTTGCAAATTATTTTCCACTTGTGCCCAATTACCGTCAATGCTTTCATTCATTGTTACCAAACCATTATAAGTGCCGATAAACCACATCACGATCACCGCCACCACCGCGATTAAAATCCATAAACCGCTTTTCTTTTTTTCTTCTTTTGCCATAAGGCCTTTCTTTTTACTATATTTTTACCACTTACCGCTACTACCACCACCGCCGAAACTACCACCACCGCCACTAGAACCGCCACTCGATCCGCCGCCAAAACTGCCTCCGCCAAAGCCACTGCTCCCAGAAGTAATCGACATTAACGGACCTTTTTTTGTATAACCACATTTTTTACAAGTCGTCAAAACTCGGCGTTGCGTCAAACCAACATTCTTCCACTTTTTCTGCCATTGCCTTTTTTGACATTTCGGACATTTACGCCACCAATTTTTCTGCGATGCTAAATAAAAACTAATTACCACTGCAAAAATCGTCACCGAAAAAATCCAGTCATCATTCTCAGATTGGTTTTTTATTTCTTCTGTCCAAACTTCTTTGCCATTAATAGTATCGATTAAAGCTTGTTGCAAAGCCAAAACTCCGCCGCTGTAGTCACCTTCCTTTAAGCGTGAAATTAAATATTCACGCTGCAAGCGACCAGTGAGACCATCTGGCAAAACGCCTTCCAAACCATAACCAACTTCGATTCGAATATCGTGTGAGTCCATCACTAATAAAATCAAAACGCCATTATTTTTCTCTGCAGAACCAATGCTCCAATCTCGAGCTGTTTTCAAGGAAAATTCTTCTAAAGAATCACCTTCTAAGCTAGGAATAGTCAAAAGCACAATTTGCGTGCCATCTTGAGCAGCTAAAGCTTGAGAACGAGCAATAAACTCACTTTCTGCTTCAGCATCAATTACATTTGCCAAATCTTGAACATAGAATTCGTCACTTTTATTTGGCACTGCCAAAGCCAACGCTGAAGGTACAAAAAAAAGACAAATAAGTACAACTAAAAACAAGGCTAAACGTCGCATAAGCTTCATTATAGCATAAATCAAATATGTTATAATAAACCTTAATCCATTCGTGGCCCCGTCGTCTAGCGGTCTAGGATATTTGGTTCTCATCCAAAAGATCATGGGTTCGAATCCCATCGGGGTCACTTTTCCCTCTTTTTGACAAAAGACCTATAATGAGTTATAATTACTACCGTTCTTTCAAATTAAACCTATCAAATCAAAATGGAGGAGGTTTACCCATGAAAATTGTTTTTCAGGAATTTCCCAGTTTGAATCTCGACGGTGAGATCACCCTTAAACGTAAAAAGCTAACTCTTCAGGAATTGAAGCATTGGTTAGCAACTGGTCCCATCATCGTCACCAACGACCTGGACCATTTCCCTCGCAATTCTGATCTCTCCTTAATTTCTGACAATCTGGACAACGAAGCGCTTCAGCTTTTCAAAATCCGACAACAAGAAACTGCCAGGCATACCTACGATTGGCCTCTTCCTCCTGGAACTCAGTTTTTAATCACTGAGAATCGCGGTCCGTTCAAAGTTCTTAGCACGGCTATCGATTTTGAACTTACCGAAAAAGAAGAAATCGCAGAATATTTTTCCGACGATACCATCTGCTACACCTGGGTTCTCTGGGAAATTGTAGATACCAATCACGTCTAACGGTTTAATCTGAAACAACTCTCGCCCTCGACATTAATTTGTTGAGGGCTTTTATTATTTAGCTAAAAAATTCATTATCAAATCAATGAGCAACTCTTTTTCTTTAGGATTAGATTGAGCTATTAAAAGTGTTATCGCCACAAGCGTATGATTGTCAATTATTTGTTTGTCATCTTTGTACAAAAGATTATAAAAATCCAAAAAGTAAATAAATAAAGTAGCAGCAATTCGTTTATTGCCATCGATAAAAGTATGATTTTTAGTAATTAAATATAAAAAATTAACACCTTTTTCTTCAACACTTGTATACAAGTCTTTCCCATTAAATGTCTGATAAATGTTACCAATAATAGCTTTTAAGCCTTTGTCTCTTTCCAAAGCAAAAATGTCACTTTCATTTTTAAACTTTAAATTAGTAATAACATTTAAACATTCCTCATAAGTAATAATTTTGTTATCAATAGAACCAACTGGTCTACCAATTATTTTGTGATCATAGTCGTCAAGTAGGTTAAGAGCATGAGAATAATTATTAATAACTCTGATAATTTCTTGAGCCTCATCACTATTAAGTTTTTTATTTATTCTGCTAGCTATATCAACTAATTTAACAGTTTTTTCAAGACAAGCCAATCTTCTTTCATTGACCGCATAGCCTTTTATTAAATAATCCTTTAAAATTTTGTTAGCCCATTTTCGGAAAATAACACCGTTTTTACTTTTAACCCGATAGCCAACACTAATGACCATATCCAAATTGTAATATTCAATATTACGAGTAACTTCACGTTCACCTTCCAATTGAACTGTCGCAAATTTTGCGACAGTTGACATATCAAGTTCTTCCGTTAAAGCATTATTAATGTGCTTACCAATAGTTTTAATATTTCTATTAAACAGAGTCGCAATCTGTTCTCGACTGAGCCAAACAGTTTCATCTTTCAAATTCACTTCAAGTTTGACGCCCTGATTTTCAAACAAAATTATTTCATTATTCATTTTTACTTTTTTTAACTCACTTTAACCAATTGTATTATTTTTTTGGCATTAACTTTTCTTTTCCGCGCAAGCGCTCGCACAAACGCGTATAAAAACGCAAATTATGGCAAGTTGCCAAACGATAAAAAGCACTATCGCCAATCTTAAAAAGATGATGCAAATAAGCTCGACTATAATTACGACAAGTAGTGCAATCGCACTCAGCTTCTAAAGGCTGCTCGTCCAATTCATACTTTAGTTTATCAATATAAAGATAACCGTTTTCGGTGTAAATTCGACCATGCCGCGCATCACGAGTAGGTAAAACGCAATCAAAAATAGTATAACCCACCTTATAAAGGGCTTCTACGTCCTCCGCTTTACCAAAACCCAAAGCATAACGCGGCAAATTATCTGGCGTCAAAGACGCGTTATAAGCGCAAATATCTAAATTTAACGTACCATCTTCTTTGAGCAACCAACCGCCTAAGCCAAAACCATCAAAACCAATTTTGAGTAATTCTTGAGCGCAATATTGGCGCGCGGCTTTATCGGTGTGACCTTGAATAACACCAAAAAGCAGTGGACGAGTTTTAGCAGTGAAACCGCGCGCCGCGCATTGCTTTTCAAATTCTATTTTGCAGCGTTTAGCCCAAGCAATTGTACGTGTCACACTTTGTTCTAAGCGCGGCGCATCAGCCTCCGGCGGCGTAAAATCGTCCAGACAAATCATAATATCGCTACCTAGGGCAAATTGCATCTGAATAGAATTCTCCGGTGTAAACAAAACTTTATGTTGACGCAATTTGCCGGTATAAGTAACCAAGCCTTCATCAGTGATTTTGCCATAACGCGGATCTTTTTGAAAAAGAGAAAAAACTTGAAAACCGCCAGAATCAGAAATTAGCAAGCCGTTATAGTTCATTAATTTGCCAATCCCGCCCAACTGAGCAATTTTTTGTTCTCCAGGACGCAAATGCAAATGCCAAGTATTAATAATCACTCCATCAACTTTTTCCGCTTTTAGTTCGCCACTAGTCAAGCTGCGCACTACACCGCGAGTGGCATCCGGACAAAAAATAGGCAACTTAACTGTTTTGCCTTTAATCGTTAACTCTTTCAACATTATTTTTCCCTCAGATATTTTTTATTTTTCAATTTTTCTGGCAAATAACTTTTACCCGTCTCATTATATTTTTGATAACCCACACCATAACCAAGCTCTTTCATTAATTTAGTTTCTGGATTGCGCAAATAGAGCGGCACTTCCAAATTTCCATATTGCTCCACATCTCGCAAAGCTTCAAAATAAGCATCATGAGCCCGACGATCTTTTTTGCAACCAGCTAAATAGGCGACACCATGAGCTAAATTAATTTGCGCTTCCGGCAAACCGATTTTAGTAATAGCATCATAAACTTCATTCGCCACCACTAAAGCTGTGGGCACTGCTAAACCAATATCTTCACTCGCAAAAATAATCATTCTTCTAGCAATAAACTCTGGTTGCTCACCATTCTTAATCATGCGCGCACAATAATAAAGAGCGGCATTAACTTCACCGGCGCGCATAGACTTAATAAAAGCACTAATCGTATCATAATGCTCATCGCCGGCGCGATCATAGCGCAAAGTAGTTTGAGCGCTTGCTTTTAAATTTTCCAAACTTAAATCATGAAAAGTGGTAAAAGTTTGATCAAGCAAATTTAAAAGCTGGCGCGCATCACCATTAGCGTAAGCTACTAACCAAGTTTTGGCCTTAGTATCAAGTTTAACTTTTTTATCAAGAGTTTTGAAATGAACTAAAGCCTTTTTTAAAACCAATTTTAAATCGTCTTGTGTAAGTTGAGAAAAAGTATAAACACGACAGCGCGATAAAAGAGCGTTATT
>JAUNST010000042.1 GCA_030539095.1 bacterium | reverse complement strand
CGCCGGCGCCTAAGTAGAGCCGTTTCAAGTCTGCTTGACCACAAGTGGCGCCGGCTACACCAGCATAGCCGTCGCGAGAATCCGGATTAGCTACCAACAGCGCTTTGGCTCCGGCCGCACCAACAGTGGCATGACCGCCACCGCCGCCAGAAGATTCCGACCAGCCATTGCCGTTATTTCCCATGCCACCGCCGCCAGCTGCATAAGAAGTTTTAGAAGGATTAGCACTGTCAGCGTTGATGCTGGCGGCGGCATAACATTCACCAAAAGCGGCATTATAGATATCTCCAGCTCCGCCAACAAACCCTTTGCCGCTTGCGCTCAAGGTGCCATTAATCGTCAAAGTACCTTTAACAAAAATTACACCGACGCCGCCAGTATTGCCGTTCCAAGCGGTAGTCGATAAAACTTTATTAGCGTCAATCGTAAGATCGCGATAAGTAGCTGCTTTAATCGCCTGGGCTTTATTCGTACCACTACTATCAGTTATGTAATCGCGCGTGAGATCATACTGCCACACTCCGTCCACCACTCTATTAAGTTCCCAGTTCACGTCGGAACTGTCATTGTCGCTTGCTCGAGTTTGGTGAAGTAAATAAAGCCCATCTGCCACTTCTAGCTCAGGCCGATTGCCAACGGAACAAGAAGGCAGCGCCGTATAAACATTGGGGATGAGAGCATCGCTATCAACTGTAGTTTGGGCGCTGCCACCACCAAAACGTTTTCGCCATTTACCGGTATCATCAGGACGAAATTGCACTTGCGGTTGAAGAGGTTTCTCTGCGTTGTAATGTTTTGCAACTTCTTCTGCTGTTAGAACACTATCGTAGATGCGGAAATTGGCTAGCTTGCCGGAAAAGAAATGTCCTGCACTAGATCTAATATATCCAATGGCAAAACAAGCATTTGTCGTATTTGCAACTTTTGGATTATACGTGCTTGTAGCATCTATTTTTCTTCCATTAATATAATAGTTAACACCATATTCAATGTTACTATTGCCTGTATAAATTATGGTAACGTATTCCCATTTATTTAAATTAACAGTAGTTTTAAAAAAAACTGCACTCATGCTCAGGTCTATAAAATCACCTCTAGAGTCGGTCGAAGTATTGAATGAATAGAAGTCACCACTCCCGCTGGAAAATTCGTTACCAACAATTTGATTTTTGTATCTCCAGAATTCAATACTCCTACTGTTACTTCCGATAATTGCTGGAATATTTGGCAAATCAATTTTACTATTGTTTCCATTAAATGAAACGGCTTTGCCATCAAATCTATAATTAATTGGTTTACTTTCATAAGTAAGATTACTCGGCGTACCGTTATAATTTCCAGTTTCATCATTTGCATTATCATTAAAAAGATATTGTGCGATTAAAGACATAAAAGCTCCTTACTTATTACAAATTTTTACGAGTGATCTTATTTTCTTTAAAAAAATAAATTTTTAATACAACTAGTTTTCATTGATAATTTGGGTTTATTAAAGAGTGAAAAGGTTTTTCCTAAAATTTGACAAACAGTTCGCTATTCTAGAACATGCTATAATAAGAAACATGAACGAAAAAAAACCTTTGATCTCGGTTATTATCCCTTGCTATAACCAAGGGCATTTTTTAAATACCGCCATTAAATCGATTTTGGATCAAGATTATTCAAATTTTGAAATAATTATCATTAACGACGGATCTACTGATCTAAATACAGTCGACATTATCAGTCAATTAAAAAAGCAAAACTTACCGTACATTAGGATTTATTCCATTAAAAATAGAGGACTAGCTGGTGCTCGCAACTATGGTCTAGATAAAGCAGCAGGAGACTTTATTCAATTTTTGGATGCCGATGATCAATTGTTGCCAGGAAAATGGAAAAAACAATTAGCACAATTTTTCAACGATCCGAATTTGGATGTCAGTTATACTAAATTTTACTTTCAACTCAATCAAAAGAAAATTTATCCGCCATCTCAATCTATGATGACAGAGAATTTTTTTAATTCAATACTTTTTGATTGGGATATTAAATTCATGTTGCCACCGCATGCATTTCTTTTTAAAAAACATTGTTTCATTTCTCACCGTTTCGTCGGAAAATTTACAATTCAAGAAGATTTAATTATGTGGACTGAATTGGCACTTAACGGTTTCAAATTTGCTCACCTTGATTATTTTGGTGCTCTATATTTTAGACATGAAAATAATTTAAGCGGCAATAGAAACTTGGCTTATTATAGCAACGCTCTTGCTATTGGTTATATTCGCGATCAATTAATCAATAATAAAAAATATAAATCACTCTTATCTAAATATGATAAAGCTTCAATCGAAAGACTGAAATATATTTTTTATGAATATTTTCAAAATGATTTCTTAAAAAATAATCCAGACAAACAAGAGTTAGAAAAAATTAAATCTTCGAAATTTTTTAAACTTTGGCAAAGCTACAACGCGTTTCTACGTAAGATAGGAATTAAAAATAATGCCTTCGACTAATAAATTCCATCCTACCGTAGAAAATTTTCTTTCCTTATTTTTATTCGGTCCAATTTTTTTTATTCTTTTCGCAATCTATTTTCTTTTTTTTGCTATTGCAAGTTTTCTAATATATCCATTTCAACGGAAACTCAAAATAAATAAAAATGAAAAAAAACTTAATGGCATTAGCATTATTATTCCCACCTGGAATAAAAAAGCCATGATTTTAAATTGTCTAAAAATTTTAGACAAAGTTTTGGTCGATGAAGTTAAAATTCCAATAGAAATTTTAGTAGTGGAAAATGGTTCAGATGACGGCAGCTTAGAAGCTTTAGAAAATTTACAGTTGCAAACTCCATTGCAAGTTTTACCACAAAAAGAAAATCTAGGTTTTGCGCGAGCTATTAACTTAGCAGCACAAAAAGCTCAATATAACTATTTGTATTTAATGAATAACGATATGGAAGTTCAAAAAGGAACTTTTAGTGAGCTAATTAAATTAGCACAAGATTTATTAGGTCAAAACAAAGTTTTTTTTGGTTTGGCTTCGCAGGTTTTCTTTTTTGATCCAAAAAAGAAAAGAGAGGAGTCAGGAAAAACTTACAGTGCTCCTAATTTTGGTTTTATTAAAATTGCCCACATGCTCGATCAACTAAATTTGGGAAAAAATAGCTACACTTTGTATCCTGGAGGGGGTTCATCTTTAATTAATAAAGCTGCTTTTCAAAAATTAGGCGGATATGACTATCAAAGCTATAAGCCACTCTATGTAGAAGATTTGGATTTAGGATTTAACGCTTGGCAGTTTGGTTTCCCGTCATATTTTTGTGCTAACTCCCAAATTATCCACCATCATCGTTCTAGCACAAAAAATTCAAATTACAATCCAGATTTTATTATTCAAAAAAACTTTTTAGCTTTTATTTGGAAAAACTTTGCTTCTTTTTCTGATAATTGTCGTCACCTGTTTTTTTATCCGCTAATGATGTTCCGTTATACAAAATATCGACACTACTTAGAAGCCTTGCTGCCTAATTTAGGCCAAATTTTTTATCAGCGTTTAAAGTTATTACCATTCAAAAGAATTTACAAAAATAAAGATATAATCAATTTTGTTAATTTTGAAATAAAAAATGAAACCTAAATTACTTTTTGTTTCTGCTATTTCGCCATTTCCCACAGACAGTGGAGGTTCTGTTCGTACTTGGCATACTTTAGATAACTTAGCTAAATATTTTTCTATTTATTTTATCTCTTTTAAACCACTTGCTTATGAACTAAATGAAACTGAAAAAAAATGGCTCAAAGAAAAAACAGTTTTTTATCATTTTGTAGAATTAATTGATCAAAGAAGAGTGGGGGATTTTTTTTCAAATGGTCAACCGTTCTGGTTTACACCGTGGTATAGCGATGAGTTCAAACTAATTATTCGTAATTTAATTATTAAAGAAAAAATCGAAAAAATCCAAATTGATTTTACTCAATTACTCTATCTTTTTAATTATTTGCCAAAACAAAGTCAGAAAATTTTTGTTGCTCACGATATAAGTACTGTTTCCTTTGCTAGACGAGCTATGGAAGCAAAAAAAATCAAACGTCGTATGCTTTTTTTAGGTTTATGTTGGCAAATATGGTGGTATGAAAAAAAATATTTGTCAAAATATAATTTAGTTTTGGCGATGTCTCAAAATGACGCTCAGATACTCAAAGAAGATTTTAATGTAAAAAATATTTTAGTAATACCAAATGGTATTGATCAAGTAAAAAGAATTGATAAAATAAATGAAAATAATAAAGCTTCATTTGATTTGGGTTACATTGGTGCATTCTCTCATCCTCCAAATGAAGAAGCGGTAAAATTTTTTATTACTAAAATTGCCCCTATTTTGGAAAAAAATAATTTTGACTATAATTTTTATTATGCCGGGAAAAATGATTCGCAAAAATTCCAGCAATTCATAAAAGAAGCTCAGTTAAAACAACCAGAAAGAATTATCAATTTAGGTTTTGTGGAAAAAACAGAAGAATTTTATCAAAAAACAAACTGTCTGATCACTCCTATTTTCTCTGGCAGTGGCACTCGCTTAAAGATTTTGGAAGCGTTAGGTTTTGGTTTACCGGTTATTTCCAGTACTATTGGCGCGGAGGGCATTAATTTGAATTCTGCACAATTAAAAATAGCAAATGAACCAAAAGAATTTTATCAAAAAATTGTAGAAACTAAAAAAGAAATTCAAAAAAACGTCGCCTATGACAATTGCGAGATAATGGAAAAATATTTTTAAAGGGTATGAAAAAACGATTATTCAAGGTAAAATATCCACTTAAGTAACTAAATAATTTTTATGCCAGTACAAACTATTAATTTTCATATTAAGGGTGACAGCAGAGGTTCCCTTATTGCTTGCGAACAAAATCATAATATTCCATTCGATATTAAGAGAGTTTATTATATTTTTAATACTGCTCCGGATGCTGTACGTGGTAAACACGCTCATAAAACCTTAGGACAAATTTTAGTTTGCATTAGTGGCAGTTGTGATATTTCAACCGAAGAAAATGGTCGCCAGAATACCTATTATCTCAATTCTCCCACTCATGGTCTTTATATTAGTGGTTTAGTTTGGCGAGAAATGTCAAATTTTTCTCCAGACGCTGTTTTGTTAGTTTTAGCCTCAGACTACTACAAGGAATCTGACTATATTAGAAATTACAAAGATTTTCTTCGTTTAACTAAGGAACAAAATGATTAAATTTCTTGATTTACAAAAAATTAATAATCGTTACCGCCAGGAAATTGGTCAACAATTAACTGAAATTTTGGATGATGGTTGGTATATAGGTGGTAGTAAACTAGCTCAATTTGAGAAGGACTTTGCTAATTATTGTGATGTCAAACACTGTCTTGGTGTTGCTAACGGATTAGATGCGATAACTTTGATTTTACGTGCTTACGGTTTTGGTTCTGGAGACGAAATTATCGTCCCGTCTAATACATTTATCGCCACCGTTTTAGCTGTTACTCAGGTTGGCGCTACTCCAGTTTTAGTTGAACCAAGTATTAATAATTACAACATTAACCCAAAACTTATTGAAGCAGCTATTACACCAAACACTAAGGCAATTATTGCTGTTCATTTATATGGTAGAGCTGCAGAAATGCAAGCAATCAACGATCTTGCTAAGAAGCACAATCTTAAAGTAATTGAAGATTCAGCTCAAGCTCACGGAGCTTTTTATCATGGTAAAAAAACCGGTTCTCTAGGCGATGTCGCCGCCTTTTCTTTTTATCCAGGAAAAAATCTTGGTGCTATGGGAGATGCTGGCGCTATTCTCACTAACGATGATCAACTTGCTAATAGAATTCTCGCTTTGCGTTCTTATGGAGCTAAAGACAAATACGTCCACTTAGAAAAAGGTGTCAATTCCCGTTTAGATGAAATGCAGGCAGCTGTACTCTCGGTTAAACTTAAGTATCTGGATACCGACAACGCTC
>JAUNST010000006.1 GCA_030539095.1 bacterium | reverse complement strand
GAAAATGGCACTGGCGATTTCGGAAGCTGGTAGCGATCAAATCGTTAACGCTATTCATCAAGCAAACGTGAGTTTTTTTACCAGTTTTCCGCGAGTGGGTAAAAAAGTGGCACAAAAATTGATTATTGAATTGAAAACTAAACTAGGCGGTAAAAAAGATTTAGATTTGGCTCCGAAATCGCCTGTCTATCAAGATACTTACGAAGCGCTTTTGGCTTTGGGTTTGCCCGCCGAACAGGTGGAGACGGTTCTGTCTACTTTGGATTTAGAGCAATTGACGCCAGCGGCAGCGGTGAAGCAAGTTTTGCGTAGTTTGAAAAAGTAAATTTTAACAAATGTGATGTCCTATATGCTATAATAAGATTATGATGATGAAAAAAATGGCAACTATGGAAGAGGAAAAAGTAGCGGAATCGTTGCCAATTAAAACAGAAGATAAACAAATGACAACAACAAAAAAATGGAAACCGAATTGGCCTTGGTGGGGTTGGACCTTAGCAATTTTAGGTGCAGTTTTAATTGTGGTGGTGAGTGCTTTGGCTGTTTTGGCTTTGGCATATAAAGATATTGCTCTTAATTTTAAAGTTCAAGCGCAAGAAACTTTGAATTATGCTAAGGAAACTTATGCTTTATTTAAAGGTCAGGATTTGCCGGCGACAACTAATAAATTGCAAGAAACTAAAACTAGTTTAGCCAAAACCTCAACTGATTTTAAAGAATTGAGCTCTCCTTTGCACTTGTTAGGTTTTGGTGCTCAATATGAAGATGGTTTAGCTTTGTTTGCCGCTGCCGACGACGGAGTGGCAGCAGTGGATAAAGCTTTGGCAACTTTGACGCCTTATGCCGATGTCCTTGGTTTTACAGTGGAACAAAAAGAAGAGGGTGGTACAGCAGAAGATCGGATTAAAAAATTACTCGACACTTTAAGTGTGGTCGGTCCGGAGTTGGATGCGATTTTAGTGGATTTAAAAGCCGCTCAGGCGGATATCAGTACGATTGATCCGCAAGATTATCCAGAAAAACTAAGCGACGTTTTTGGTGCTAAATTTGTTTTGAAACAAATTGGTAAAGCTGATTTAGCTGATTATCCAGTGCGTCAGACAATTGTTGAGCTTAAAGATACAGTTGATTTATTGGTGAAAACTTTTGAAGAATATCAACCGGTCATTAATAAATTACCGGAAATTGCTGGTTCTGGCGAAAATAATCGTAAAAAATATTTAGTTTTGTTCCAAAATAATAATGAATTACGTCCAACTGGCGGTTTTTTAACCGCTTACGCCGTTATCTACATGGAGAACGGTAAAATTAGTACGGAAAAAAGCGACGATATTTATGAGCTAGATAAAAAGTTCACTAAAAAAATTGCCATTCCAGAAACTTTGGGTAAGTATTTGACTACGGAAAAGTATTGGCATTTGCGTGATATGAACATTGATCCAGATTTTGCTCAGTCAATGGAAATTTTCTTGACTAATTATCAAACTGTTGGCGGTGAGCCGCAAGATATCGACGGCATTATTGCTATAGATACTGAAGTTTTAACCGATTTAATCGAAGTTTTGGGTCCGGTGGACGTGCCAGGCTATGGCACTTTCAGCGTGGAACCAGACGCGAAATATGGCGCTCCACAAATCGTGATCGCTTTGTCGGAAATTATTACTCGGCCCACTTCTTATATTCGTGAGAATCGTAAAGGTGTTTTGGGACCGATGATGGGCGCCATTTTGACCAAAGTTTATAGCGCGCAAAAAGAACAGTTCCCTGCTCTTTTCCAAGTGATCGTTAATGCAATTGAAGGCAGACATGCGCAAGCATATTTTATGGATGAAGAATTGCAAATAGCGGCTGATAAAATCAATATGACCGGTAAAATGATTGCTCCTACTGATGGGAGCGACTTTTTAGCGATTGTAGATGCAAATTTAGGTGGCGCAAAATCGAATTTGTTTATTGATTATGGTGTGCAACAGACGATTTTGCCTCCAGAAAATGGCGAGCTTACTAAGCAAGTGATAATTAATTACAAAAATTCTCGTCCTGGAGATAACTGTAATTTAGAAGCTGGTTTGCTTTGTTTGAACGCTACCAATAATGATTGGCAGAGAATTTATTTACCGCTTGGCTCTAAATTAATTAGCGCCAAGGGTTATAAGAGTGAACCTAGCGTTTATGATGAAAATGGCTTTACTGTCATCGATGGCTATTTCTCTTTAAATCCAGATAGTACTGCTAAAGTGGAACTTGAATATACGGTTCCATATACAGATACGCAAAATTACGTTCTTAATATCTGGCAGCAAGGTGGTTTGCGTGCAGTGAAACACTTGCTAGATGTCAATGAAAATCAAGAAGAAATTGAAGTAGCGGGTGATACAGTTTATAAAACTACCTTTTAAACATGACGACGAAAACGCTTTTTGAAAAGATTCGCGATCGCGAAATTCCGGCGACAATCGTTTATGAAGACGATGAATTTATTGCTTTTAAAGATATTAAACCGGCAGCAAAAGTTCATGTCTTAATAGTACCTAAAAAACCTTATCCCACTTTGGAGGCGGTAGAGATGAATGATCAAATGCAATTACGCTTATTACAGTTAGCGCGTCGTTTAGCAAAAGAATTAGGCGTGAGTGATAACTATAAATTGCATTTAAACGTTGGCGATAAAGTGCAAGCGGTTCCCCATTTGCATTTACACTTATTAGGCGGTTTTGATAAAGAAACGCCGACAGCTTTATGATCTTGAGTGTGGTATAATAAGTGACTTTTGGTCGCATGGCTCAGTTGGTTAGAGCGTACGATTCACATTCGTAAGGTCCCAGGTTCGAATCCTGGTGCGACCACAAAGTATAGTTAGAGCGAGTGCCTCAGGCACTAGGTCCCAGATTGGTTCGAGAGTGTCCCCAAAATATGGTTAGAGCGAGTGCCTCAGGCACTAGATCATAGGTTTGAATCCTAGCGTGATCCCCATTTTTTATAAAGAATAAAATTAGTTTAATTTTGCGTTTTTGTAATTAAAAGGAATACTTGTGCCAACGACAACGTCTTCAATTTTGTCGATAATTAGCCAGTCATCCATATTGTTTTGATGGTCAAAATCTAAAGGTTTAATTTCTTGAACGTCTGCAAATTCTACAAGACACAAACATTTTTTGTGCCAGCGTACTTTTTGTGCTGGTGTTAAATTTAATTTTTTGTCGTTATCATTGATTGCTTTTGTAATTTCTGAATCGTTTAGCTTAGTTAAGTTTTGCACTGTTTTTACTTTGGCTTTGGCAGTAATTTTTTTAGTACCTTTTTCCATGAAATAAATAATATCGTTGGCGAAAACGCGACTGTGAGGAATTTTTCTGCCAGCAGCGCCACGAATAATCATTGTTTTTTCGCCACTTAAAATTTTTGCTAATTCTTTACTTTTATCATCACAATAAACTAGATGTACCATAATGCCTTTATACCTAATACTACTAGCGGAAATTATATAGTATTAAAGTTTACAATAATTAAGGAAAATGTTTTTTGTAAATTACAAGCCCATAGCTTTATCGATGAGGCCGCATTCTTCAGCGAATGGCTGCTGATAAGTCGGTTCACCTTGTTTAAGCCACTGATTTTCTTGGCAAACCCAAACATTTTTATTTTTATCTGCTGCTAAAAACGTAGCGCCATAGGTAACAACCGCTAGTAAAATTAAAGTTATAAAAATGTGTTTTACTTCTTTTCCAATGTGTTTTTCTTGTCGGTGCATAATTAACCACAATATACCAAGGGCGATTGTCCAAGCTAAAATTTGGATAAAAAAATGGGAGGAAAAGAAATTTCCAGAATTGGAAATATAAGGATAATTTGGGTGGGAAACGAAGTAATGTAATAGCGGACCTAAACCATAAGTAATCATTAATGATGATAAAAGAATGTTTTTTGTACTAGGGATTGGCTGTTTCATTTTTTTAGATATAAAAGTCATTATGATTAGCCATAACAAACTGAAAACAATGGTAATTGTGCTAATAATTATTGGAGTTGTAAGAATGTTTTTTCGTAAACCGAAATCGATGCCTAGAGGAAAAAGAATTAATATTGGGACAATGCTTAACCCGTATAAAAAGGTGAAAATTGCTTGTCGGAAATTATCAATAATATAATTGCTTAAATATAGAGCTAAACTTATTCCTGCATTAAGAATAATTATGCTAGCTACAGCGATAACAATTGGCAATGTTGGTTGACCAAAATAAATTAAAATTAAAAAAATTGGTAAAAATGAAAGTAAAAAATTTAACTGTTCCACTCTTTTCCAGTTTGGCAATTGGTAGTTTGGTTTAATTTTTTTGATTAGCAAATTGATTAAAGTGTAAATGATAAAAAGTGCCCCGCTGACGATAAGTCCAGCTATTAAATATCTGCCCATAGTTTCGTTGTCATAAGGATTACTATGTAGATGACCGTAGAGGAAAGTGCGCCGTCGATCGGAAAAAATAAACCAGTAATAATAAATGACGATTGTGCCTAAAGCAATTGGAATCGCATTAGTTAAATCTTTTTTTGTAAATTTTTTATTTTTAGTGAACATATTTTTTATTTAACCTTCTTAAAAGAACCAAAGAAAATAAAAAACGTTCCTAAAACAATCAAAGCAAACCGCTCTACTTCGTCTATTTCTGCGGTAATGCAATAAATAAGACTAGCTAGGCCAAGCAAAGTTAAAACTATTTTGATGATAATATTATTCATACTTTCGATAAAAAAGTTTAGCCACTTCTTTTCTAGTGTATAATAGCATTATTATGAAAATGTCTCAAGTTGTTTTTACTCCAGAAAAAAATCCGCCAGCAAATGCTGATACGATCAATCATCGTTTACTTGTTCAAGCTGGTTTTGTCCGTCAATTAATGGCTGGTGTTTATACTTATACCCCATTGGGCTTGGCGGTTTTACGTAAAATTGAGAATATTATTCGCGAGAAGATGAATGAAATTGGTTATGCAGAAATTCATATGCCAGCTTTGAATCCGTCCGCTAATTGGCAAACTACTGGCGGTTGGGATAAAATCGATGTGCTTTTTAAGATTAAAAGCCGTACTGGTAAAGAATATGCTTTAGCTCAGTCTCATGAAGAAATTGTTACACCTTTGATTCAAGAGGTAACACATTCTTATAAAGATTTGCCTAAGAAAGTTTTTCAAATTCAGTGGAAGTTTCGTGATGAATTACGCGCAAAATCTGGAATTTTGCGCGGACGCGAATTTTTAATGAAAGATGCCTATTCTTTTCATTTGGATCAGGCAGATTTTGAAAAAGCTTATGAAGTGGTGAAAAAAGCGTATTTGGAAATTTTTTCTGCTTTGAATTTGGATGCTAAAGTAACAGAGGCGTCAGGTGGTAATTTTGCAGAAAAAATTTCTTATGAATTTATGGTTCTCACTGATGCCGGCGAAGATGATATTTATTATTGTCCAGATTGCAATTATTGTATTAATAGTGAAATTGCGACAGTCGAGATTGAAAATTGCCCACATTGTGGGGCCAAATTGCAACCAGCCCGCGCTAGCGAGGCTGGCAATGTTTTTGATTTAGGCGGTAAATTTACTCGGGCTTTTAATTTTAGCGTCAGTACGGCGGATAATCAAAAAGTTTATCCAGTGATGGGCTGTTATGGCATTGGTGTCAGTCGAGCGATGGGAATTATCGCAGAAGTTCACCATGATGATAAAGGTTTGCTTTGGCCAGAGAATGTTGCGCCGGCGAAATTTTATTTAATTGGTTTGGGTGAATATCAAGAACAGGCGGCTGAACTTTATCAACGTTTGCGCGAGCATGGCGTAGACGTTATTTTTGATGATAGAGATGCGAGCGCTGGTACAAAATTTGCAGCTGCAGATTTAATCGGCTGCCCTTATCGAATTGTGATTTCTGCTAAAACAGAAGGAAAAATTGAACTTAAGAAGCGTGGTGATGAAAATATTCAATTGGTAGCTGAAGAAAGTTTGTATGATTAAACCGCAAAAATTTCAAGCGCGTTTGAGCGATAGACAAGATTATAACCAACGTTATTCCCAGTATCATTTTGAGCTAATTGAACCGCTAACTTTAGAAAATTTAGCTGGTCAATATTTAATGTTGCAAATTGACGAAAAAACCGCTCGAGCATATTCAATGTCTGATCGTCCCGATATGAATACAAGCTTTGAACTTTTGGTTGACCATGCGCCAGCTGGAGTGGGCACGCAATTTTTGCGTCAATTAGCATTTGGAGCGTCGGTGCAAGTGATAGCCCCTTTGGGCCAGTTTGTAGTTAAAGAAGATCCGGAAGTAGAGCAGCTAATTTTTGTGACTTCTGGCAGTGGCATTGCTCCGATTAAAAGTATGATCACTGATTTATTACAAATAAAAAATGACAAACGTGCTGTTACCCTTTTTTGGGGTATGCGTCATGACAGCGAGCTTTTTTGGTTAGATTTTTTTTCAGATTTACAAAAAAGTTTTCCGCAATTCACTTTTGTGCCGGTGATTTCTCAACCATCTGCTAATTGGCAATTAAGCATTGGTCACGTGACTGATTATTTACAACAGCTAGAAAAGGTGGATAAAGCACAGTTTTATTTGTGTGGCAACCCGCAAATGGTGGAGTCTGTGAAGCAAATTTTAACAACTAAGAACGTGCCAGCGGAGAGAATTATTGTAGAGCAGTTTAATACTTAAAAATAAAGTTAAAATTTGCCCCTTGACTTTTTCGACTTTTCATGGAAAATACATGATATAGAAAGGTAGAGTTTAGCAGAGTTTTGGATAAAAGTGAAAAGCAGCTAACTCGAACTCTTTAATCATGAAAAAATTTTTACCGTTTATCTTGCCTGCTTTGGCAGTAATTTTGGTGGTGGTTTTCGCTTACCGTTTTTATCAACAACGTACTGCTGAACGCTTGCCAACCCCAGAAGTAACCGCTGGTGCTGAAATTGAAGAATTAAGTGTGGCAGAGTTGGAAGCTTTGGAAAAAATGGGTCGTGGCGTGGGCAATTATGAAACTGCAAAAATGACAGGTGATCAAGGAAATGGCGAAATTCGTTTTGAGAAAAAAAATGATAAAGTTTATTTCACTGTCACTGCTAATTTGCCAGAGTCGAAAGAAGATTATAAATTGTGGCTCAAACAAGCTGACGCTGAAAAATTTGTAGCCAGTAAAGCTCTTACTCTGGGTAAGGCTGGTTTAATTGCGGCAACAGCAGCGGATGCCAACACTTTGCCGTTGACTGTGGAAGTGCGTTTGCAGGAGCAAGTAGTTCTTCGAGGGGAAGTTAAATAATCTAGCCTGAATTTGCCTCTTGACAACCAGGTTGGCTTGAGGTAAACTTGAGGACGTTCTCGATAAGTAGTAATTAAAAATCCCTGAGTCACAAAGATGATGAAGGAGAAAAAGAAAGGCAGTATGAGCGCATTTAGCTATACTAATGCAAAAGGTCAAACCTACTTCTTGCACACCAAAGATGTGACTTTGAAGAATGGTCGCGTGCAAACTATTTATTACTTTGCTCGTGATGAACGACCAGGTTCTTTAAATGCAGTACCAGCTGGTTATCAAGTGGTGGAAACTACTAGAACCGGTATGCCTGTTTTGAAAAAAGCTAAATAATTTTTGTTTAAAAAATTAGAAAAAACTCCTGCCTAAAGCAGGAGTTTTTTTGGTTAAGAATGACTTTTTTACTGTTACAATAAGATACGCATGCAGCTGCAAAAACTTTATCTACAACATTTTCGTCGTTTTGATGATCAAATTTTTGAGTTAGATCCGGCTATGACGATTTTTTTGGCTGCTAATGGTTTTGGTAAAACTACAGTTTTAGAGGCAGCTTATCTTTTGAGTAGCGGCAAAAGTTTCCGAGCAGAAAAAACTATGGAGACCATTACTTTCAATCAAGAAATGGCTAGAGTTTATGGTTTGTTGGATGATCAAACAAAATTAGGAGTAACTTTAACTACGGGTTTGGTTAATGGACGTAAGGCGCCAAGCAAACTTTTTACGGTTAGTGAAGCAAAAAAACGACAAAGTGATTTTATTGGTCACCTTTTAGCTGTTTGTTTTAGGCCAGAAGATTTGCGCTTAATTGAAGGCTCACCAGCGCGTCGGCGCGAATACCTTGATCAGCCTTTGATTTTGGTGAGCGATGTCTACCGTCAAGCTTTGAAAAGTTATCAAGCTACTTTGATTCGTCGCAATAAATTGTTAACCGCTATTCGCGATGGTGAAGCAAGCAGCGATTCTCTGCCCTATTGGGACCAAAATTTATTAACTCTTGGTACTTTGATCCATCAACACAGACAGGCATATTTAGATTTTGTGAATGCAGAAGTACCTTTTTGGCTAGCTTTTCATTTAGTTTACGATCATTCAACTGTTACTGAAGAGCGATTGGCGAAATATCGAAATGCGGAAATTGCCTGCGGTCATACTTTAATCGGTCCGCATAAAGATGATTTCGATATCACTTTCGATTTTAATACTGGTGAGCAAAAATCTTTGTTTACTTATGGTTCGCGCGGTCAACATCGAATGGCAGTTTTATGGTTAAAGCTAGCAGAATTGCAATTTTTGCAAACAAAAACGCAACAAAAACCAATTTTACTTTTGGATGATATTCTGTCTGAATTAGATGAAAAAGGGCAAAAAATGGTTGTTGACTTGGCGACCGCACAGCAAACAATTGTGACTACCACGGATGAGAATATGTTGGATTTATTTGCGCAAAAGAAAGTGATAAAATTTTAGTTGTGAAAAAAAATTTACGTTTTTCATTTTTGATTTTAGCAGGAATTTTTTTATTGTTTTTTGCTTATGTGTGGAAGAAAAAAGAAACTGATTTTTACACTAAACTTAAAAAAATTCCTGATCATAGCCTAGTTAATTTGGAATTAGGTGGTAAAAAGTATCAAGTGGAAGTGGTGAATACGACGGCTTCGATTACACAGGGTTTATCTGATCGTTCAGAGATTGGTAGCGATGGAATGCTGTTTGTGATGCCGGCGAAATCATTTTACAGTTTTTGGATGCCAAGAATGAGTTTTGCTTTGGATTTGCTTTGGTTTAACGATCAAACTTTGGTAGAAATTATTCCAAACGCGTTGCCTGAGCCGGCGGATAAACCTTTGGCTCTGCTGCCATTGTACACAAATCAAAAATTAGCAAATTTGGTTTTGGAATTACCAGCTAATACAGCGGCTACAAATCAAATACAAATTGGTTCAGAAATAAAAATCAGTTATTAGGCGCTTCATTTTCCAGATTTTGTTTGCGGAAAAAGTTTTGACATGCAACAATGATTTCGTCTAAATGACCAGCTAGAACTTGTTCTAAGTTGTACCAACTTTCTTCTAAACGATGATCAGTAATCCGGTTTTGAGGAAAGTTGTAAGTGCGAATTTTTTCTGCTCTTTGTGCGCGGCCGATGGCCGCGCGAAGATTGCCAAGTTTTTTTTGTCGTTCTTCTTCTTGAATTTCCCATAAACGGGAAGCCAACATTTGTAAAGCAATTTCTCGGTTCTGTGTTTGTTTACGTTCTTGCCTGGCGTTAACGACAATTCCCGTTGGTACGTGCGTTAAACGAACAGCGCTATTAACTTTGTTGACGTTTTGTCCGCCGGCTCCGCCGGCGCGGCAGAATTGCCAATCAAGATCTTCTGGATTAATATGAACGCTATTAGCTGGCACTTCTGGCAAAACGGCTACGCTGGCCGTGGAAGTATGAATGCGGCCAGCGCTTTCAGTAACTGGCACTCGCTGGACGCGATGGACTCCTGATTCATAACGAAGGGCGGCAAAAGGAGATAAAATTTGACCATTACTTAATTTAACTTTACCTTTTAATTTAATTACATCGTCATCTAAAAATTCAATTTTTAATTGTTGATTTTGGGCAAAGCGTGTATAAAGGCGCATTAGTTCACTGCTCCAAATTTTAGCTTCGTCGCCGCCGGCTCCGCCACGAACTTCAATTAAACAATTTGCCTGAGTGACATCGGCGGTTGGATGATCATCGCGATGAACATTCATCGCTTCGGCGGCAGCTTCTAAGGCTTGTTTTTGCGCTTGAAGATCGGCAATTTCGGCTTCCGCTAAACTTTGCATTTCTGTGTCGTTTAGAAGTTCCTGCGTTGCGATAATTCTAGCTTCAATGTCGGTGAGTTGTTGAGTGAAAGGATTCATATTTATTTTGATTAAGTTTTATAAAAAATCCTGATTTATTCTAATATAAATCAGGATTTTAATTACGTCAAAAATGCTAAGCAGCTTTTTTAGAATCAGTTTTTTCTTTTTGAAGAGCAACTTTTTCGGCTGCTTCTTGATCGCGTTTAGCTTGACTAAGCATTTGTTTGAAAGATTTTTTTTCTGTTGGATTCTCTGCGGTTTTTGCTTTTGCTGCTTTTTCTGCTTGTTTAGCTTCGGCTTCTGCACGTTTTTGTTTAGAAGTGGCCATTTTTTGTTTAAATTTATCAATGCGACCCTGTTTGTCGACGTAACGTTGCTCTCCAGTAAAAAACGGATGACATTTATTGCAAATGTCGACCTGCATGGTGGCTGTGGTGGCGCGAGTGACAAAAGAATTGCCGCAAGCGCAAGTAACTGTACATTCTTGCCAATTTGGATGTAAATTTGTTTTCATAAGGTGGCGATTATATCATAAAAAGCTAAATTTGGCAATGAGCGCAAAAGCAAGTACTGCGACCACCCAACTTTACGTTTTGAATGATAGTACCGCATTTTTTGCAGCGATCACCTTCGTGATTATAAATTTGCAAAAAGCTTTCAAAATTGCCACCTTGACCTAAACCGTCTAAATATCGTCCGTCAAATGTGGTGCCTCGTTTGCTAATAGCTAAATTAAGAATTCTTTTTGCTTCTGTGACAATTTTTATTACTTCTTTTTTTGTCATTAAATTTGCTGAGCGGCGGGGATCAATACCAGCAGCAAAAAGAGTTTCTGCCGCATAGATATTACCCAAGCCGCAACAAACTTCATTATCCATAATCACTTGTTTAATTGGCTGTTTTCTTTTTTGAGTTTTAGTGATTAGGTAGGCGGCGGTAAATTGCTCAGTGTTGGCATCGGGGCCGAGTTTTTGATACTCTTGTTTTAATTGTGTTTCATTGAGAACTTTCATCCAACCAAAAACTCGCATATCGTTAAAATATAAGTGACTTTGATTGTCAAAAGTGTAAATAATTCGAGTGTGTTTTCCCGGCAATTGTTGCAAGACGTCAGCTGTGGGATGGCCACCGCCAGCTAAATTTTTTTTATTTTGATAAAGTAATTGTCCAGTCATTTTTAAATGTGTTAGTAGATGCCAATTATTGGCAAAAACTAAATCTAAAAATTTAGCTCGGCGACGAAAATCAACAATTTCTTGATTTAAAATAAAGTTTTCTTTTTCTGGAAAAGGAAAACTTTTGGGACGCAAAATTTCGATACTAGAAATTTTGCGCCCGAGTAAAAACTCGCGTAAACTGTTTTTGACTGTTTCTACTTCTGGTAATTCTGGCATTGTTATGATAGAAATTCAATTAAAATTACTAAAATTATTCCGAGAGATGCGCCTAAGCAGGCGAATTTTTTGCCTTTTTCTTGCCAAGTAATAGGCCAAATTTCGTTGATAAGTAGGTAAATAATCATGCCAAAGGCAAAAAATTCGCCACTCATTAAAAGTTCTTCACTAACGCCTTGGTTTAAGAAAAAATAGCTGCTGGCGCCAACGATGAATGGAATATTAGCAAAAAATAAATGCTTAAGAATGTGGGCAAGAGAACTATGAACGTATGTCTCTGGTACAATTAAGGCTAAATTTAGTGGCAAATTATGCAGAATAATCATGATACTTAAGACGCTAGCCGCTTGAATATCGCTAGCAGCGAGCAAGCCAAAAATAATTCCCTCAATTAAATTGTGCCAGCCTAAACTAATAGTTGTCATGGTGGTCATGTGGCAAAATTTTGCTGGATGCTGGCAGTGATGATGTTGATGATGCTCGTTGGCAGGTAATAATTGATCAAGAAAATAGTTGGCGGCAATGCCAGCGCCCAAAAAAATTAGGGCCATAAAACTGGCTTTTGAAAACGGCAACAATTCTCCACCCGCTTCAAAGATTATTAGACTAGCAAAAGTGCCAGCCGCAATTCCAAGAAAAAAACTTAAAATCTGTGTTTGAATTTTTTGTTGATGTACAAAAAGAAAACCTAAAAGTGGACTGAGAAAAATGAAAGTGAGAAGGATAAAAAACATATCGTTTATAGATTCGTCGAGATTATATCTCTAATCATGATCTAAAAAAACTGTCGCCTAGATAAGCGACAGTAGTGAGCCCGCTGGGACTCGAACCCAGGACGCACAGCTTAAAAGGCTGTCGCTCTAACCGACTGAGCTACGGGCCCTCACTTAAAAGAACGATGTATTATATCATAAAATTGCCTATTAACAATAAAGATTTTTTTTGAATAAGGATGGTTAATTTTAAGTATTTTTAGTGATTGATCGGTTTTTATTGCTATTGATGATATAATACCGTTTATGATTATGGTTCCGGATGAGCCGACGCGCTTACCAAAAAATTTACAAGATTTAGTGCAAGAGCTAATAAAAATTTGCGTGGTCAATAAAGGTTTGACGGATTTAGATTTGTTACGTTTGCAACGTCGATATTTACGTCGTAAAGGAGCAGCCCAGCCGTTTTACTTGAAGTCGGAAATTTTAGAAGCTTTCACTCGCAATTCTTTCTATCCTATGATCCAGCCGCCATGGAAAGAATATATTACTAATTTTTTGCAAGTGAAACCTGTTCGCACTCAATCTGGAGTGGCTACAGTAACGGTTTTAACTAAACCATGGCCTTGTCCTGGCAAATGTATTTTTTGCCCCAGCGAAGCGCGTATGCCAAAAAGCTATTTAGCTAATGAACCAGGAGCGCAGCGAGCAGAAAATAATTATTTTGATCCGTTTTTACAAGTGACTTCGCGTTTAACTAATCTCGCCCAAATGGGACACGATTTAAGCAAAGTGGAGTTAATTGTTCTGGGTGGAACTTGGGATAACTATCCTCTCACCTACCGTCGTTGGTTTATCAAGCGTTTGTTTGATGCTCTTAACGATTTTGGAAAAACCGACGAAGCAAAAAAGCTAAATCGTTTTTATCAAAATTTGAATAAAAAATTGGCGGAAAAACACGTTTTACCTTTGACTAATAATGCTCATCAAAATGAACAAAAGTGGCGGCATTGGCAAGAAAAGCTTGATTCAGGGGAATTAACTTATAATCAGCTCATGCAAAAATGCTACACTGGCAATGCGCGCGAAAAACTTTTGAGTGTGACGCAAACTGCCAGTTGGAGAGAACTAGCGCTGGCGCAACGTAAAAATCGGATTGCAGTTTTTCGCAATGTAGGCCTGGTAATTGAAACTCGTCCAGATTTAATTACTGTAGAAAACCTTACAACTTTGCGACGTTTAGGTTGTACAAAAGTTCAAATTGGTGTGCAAAGTGTCAACGATCATGTTTTATCTGCTAATCAACGCGGAATTACGCGCGCGCAGAATGCGCGCGCTTTTGCCCTTTTGCGTTTGTTTGGTTTTAAAATTCATGCGCATTTTATGGCTAATCTTTATGGAAGTACACCGGAACAGGATATTCAAGATTATCAAGATTTTATGACCAGCGCTGATTTTTTACCGGATGAAGTTAAAATTTATCCTTGTTCTTTGATTAAAAGTGCGCAATTAATGGATTATTATCATGATGGTCGTTGGCAACCGTATGACGAAAAAGTTTTATTGGATGTTTTAACTCATTATTTAGTATCAACTCCGGCTTTTGTGCGAGTAACGCGGATGATTAGGGATATTTCTTCTGATAATATTGTGGTTGGTAATAAAAAAACTAATTTTCGTCAATTGGTGGAAGCTAATTGTAAGAAACAAAATTTATCGATTGAAGAAATTCGTTCGAGAGAAGTGCGTCACGACAAATTGGATTTGGAAAATTTGTATTTGCGCGAAATTCGCTATCAAACTCGAGTCAGCGATGAATTTTTTTTGGAATATGTAAATAACGAAAATCGCATTGCTGGTTTTTTACGTTTGTCTTTACCTAAGAAAAAATCAGCATGGCCGGAAGAATTTGTGTTGCCAGAAGATTTAGGTACAGTGGCAATGATTCGTGAAGTGCATGTTTACGGCGTGGTGGCTGCTTTGCAAGTTCGTGGTAATTATCAGCACACCGGTTTTGGTCGGCGGTTGGTTAATCGGGCTAAAGAAATTGCCAAAGCGTTTGGTTTTACTCGATTAAAAGTGATTTCGGCTGTTGGTACGCATGAATATTACGGTCAAAAACTTGGTTTTAAAGATAGTGGACTTTATCAGGAAATTGTTCTTTAAGTTTTTACCGCGGCTTATGTTATAATAATCGCCGGAGTTGGCAAGCTAGTCAAGTTGGTCACGACACGTGTCTGAAAAACACGGAATTCAGGTTCGATTCCTGAGCTTGCCACATATTTTTGCAGGAGCGTTTCTTATTTTTCAGATATTTTTTATTTCGAATTTTAGTTGCATTTGTCTGCGAGATTTGCTAAAATGGAGAGCGAATTTGCTAGAAGGATTTTAATGTCGACTCAAGATTTGCTTTATATTTTGCCAGAGATGGCTTTTACTGTCCGCTTAGAGGAAACGAGTAAGAGCAATTACTTTTTTGCTCAATCATTTCACCAAATTAATGGTGAATTTATTGATGAGGAGAATTTTTTACTAGAAAATTTAAAAAAACTTTTTGAGCGGGTGGAACCTGGTGAGTACACTTTAGTTTTGCCAGATTTTCTTTTTACGGATACGATTATTTCGGTGCCAAAGACGGACGATCAAGAAATCGCTGCTTACTTACGCAATGAACTTTTGCCGAAAATTGAAGTTTCCACTTTTACTCACGAAACTTGTACCAGCGTTTTGTTGCAAAGGGGTAAAACTTCCAAAGTCCAGCTTTCGGCTTTAGAAAAAGAATTGTCGGCTCAAGTTAAATTGGCGATTGGCAACCATCAAGTAAAAATTAAAGAAATTGTGCCTTTAAGTTGGACGTTGAAAGCGGCGGTAAGTTTGGAGCCTTCGATTACTATTGCTCAACTAGGTGAAAGCTTATATTTGGCTGAGCATTTTGTTGGTATTAATCAGACTAATTATGCCAAAATCGATGATCTAAGTAAGATTGAAGAAACCGTAAAAACTTTGAAAGGTGCAGACGCTAATCTACAAACAGTTTATCTTTTTACTAGCAATTTAGTCGAGGAAAAATTAAAGAAAGCTTTGGAAAAGGTTTTACCGATTCAGCAGTTGGTGGAACCGGTGGACGAAGAAGCACAGATTCCTTCTTATGTAAAACAAATTGTGGAAGTGGCTGGACGAACTTTGTCTTTGGAAGAATTTGTGGTGCCGCGTTTTAGCTTTGTCAATAATGAAGCCTCAGTGGTGAAAGCAACTAAAGTTGATGAAAATGTAATTACTGAACAAGTTGGTTCAAAGAAAAAAGATGAAGAATCGATTGAAGAACCGTTAACTGTGATTGATGATGAAGTGGTAGTTGAAGATGAAAAAGGTAACTTTGTGGCGGAAGAAGTAACGACGGTGGCGACAGCTGCTGGCGCCGCCACTGCTACGGCGATTGTTTCTAGTGTACCTTTGTTGGATGAAATGGCGGCGCCCTTGCCTACTCCAAACGTTGCTGACACTGAAGTAAATAAAGAAACAAAAACAGAGGCGGAAAAAGAACCGGTAGTTTCGGCTGCTGAAACAAAAACTGAGTCGGCTACTGAAGATGACTTTTTGGCGATTTTTAAAGACGCTGGTTTTACTGAAACTGAGGGGAGTACAAAAAATGATACGGTTGAATTAGTAACACCGTCGGTTGCAGATGAGAAGGAAAAAGCGGTTGATAAAAAAGTTGAACCTGAAAGCACTATCGCGGTAGAACCGCCAGCGATAGTATCAGCGGCAGCGGTGGTTACGCCCGAAAAATCACCCGAAAAAAAGTTGGATTTAGGTTATAATAACGCTGATCGGGCGATTTTGAATCGTGAACAAAAAATGGCTGATGCACATTCTGAAGCTAGTACTTCGGAAAGCAAAAAAGCTGAGTTGGCGAAAACAACTGAAACTGAAGATAATGATTTAGGTTTGAGCTTTTTTGCTAATTCTGTCACTGATTCAGCGGAAACGGAAGTAGCTCCAGTGCCGGAGAAAGTGTCTCCGAAAGAAGAAGCTGATCCAATATCAAAACCCGCTGATGTTCAAAAAATCGACTCTAAAACAGCTAAACAGAAAGGTGATATGGGACAGTTTTTGAAAAAATTCTTCTTATTTATTCTTATTTTTGTAGTCACTATTGCTCTAGGTATTGGAGTGGGCTTATTAATTTTGAAAATTTCTGGAAAAGATTTTTTCAATAAAGATAATTTACCTACTCCAGAACCAACAGTTTTGCCTACGGCTTTGCCGACTATGCCGGAAGCCAGTGATGCCGCAGCTGCTTCAGAAAGTGCGGCTGCGGAAGACGAAACTGCCGAAGAACTTGATCCAGCTGATTTTAAGATTTTAGTGGTTAATGCCACTGGAGTGGCTGGTTATGCTGGAGAAACAAAGACAGCTTTGGAAAAAGAAGGTTTTGTAAACGTCAAAACTGGTAACAGTAAAGGTACTTACGATGAAACTGGAACTTTTGTACTAATGGAAGATAAGAATTCGGCTTTGATTAAACTTTTGGAAACTGGTTCTGGTTTCACTTTAATTTACGATGAGGATTACCAAACTGAAGATCCCAGCGGTGTTTACGATGCGGTAATTGTTCTTAATGACAAGAGCTAAACGCAACTCGCCAGAAGTTATTGTAGACGAAGAAACTGTCGAAGCTGTTTCTGAAGATACAGCTCAGATTGAGCTTGAACGTTTGCAGAAAAAATTGGCTCGTGAGGAGCGCAAAAGACGTAAGGAGATTGAAACTGCTAGTCAAAAAAAGGCTGTTTGGGTTTTACCAGCTCTATTGCTAACAACAATGATTATTGCTTTTGTTTTTAGCAACCTTCGTTTTTAAAAATTTTCAGTAATTGGGTCGGTTTTTTTACCAATTCTTGTGGTCGGTATCTTTTTAAACCTTCTTCTGAATTGTAACCGTAGGTGACACTAATAATAGGTAAATTTGCTTGACGACTAGCCAAAATATCTCTGATTTCGTCGCCGATATAAAATGTATTTTTAGTAGATAAATTATATTTTTGGCAAACTTTGGCAATAACTTTTCCTTTATTAAAAAGACTGCTAGATGCAATAGTGGTAAAAATATCGTCTAGGTTGTAGTGGCGCAAAAAGTTTTCTACAACGTTTTTTTCGTTAGAAGTGACAATAAACATTTGGTGTCCCTGGTCGTGTAGGGTTCGTAAGGTATAAATAATTCCTGGATAAGGCTCAATTTCGCCTTGTTTCATCATTTTTTTAATTTTTTTCTTGGCTTTTAAAAGTAAATAAGTAAATTTCCACCATCCACCAGGAATAGTTTGAACTATTTCTGTAATATTCATGCTTCTTAAGTCTTGAATGGTTTGAGTTTTACGAAAACGATCGCCCCACTTGGAAAAGTCTTTGGCTAAAATATTTGTTGCTGGAGTAAAAGTGTCGGCGATAGTGCCGTCAAAATCAAAGATAAGAGCGTCTTGCATGTTCTCCATTATAACATAATGACGCCAGCTATATTTTATGCTATAATGAGTTTATGAAAAAAGCTGGTCTAGCTCTTGTTTTGAGTTTTTTGTGCGCTTTCTGCTCTTCTGTACAAGCGCAAACAGCTACTTCGAGCAGTTTCATTTTGGAAGCGGGAGATTTCCAGGCACTTGATTTTAAGGCTAGTTCTGATAATTATGCCATTTCTGGCACAAGCAATCCTTTTTCTAGTGATGCTTATAGCTATTTTTTGGAGAATAACTATGGTATGTTTAGCTTTTTTGTGTTGACGCCAACACCAGAAATTTACCCTTCAGCTTTTGAGGTGAACTTAGATAAAACTGCGATTGATTTAACTGGTTTGACGCCAGGAATTTTAGTTCAAGCAGACACAAATATTGTGGTGAATTCTAACGTTCCGGCCGGCTATTCAATTTATGTACAGCAAGATAATGTTTTGACTAATAGTGACGTTTATTTTGGTAAGGAAATTACGGAGCGAAATACTATTGCCAATACTGCTTGCGATGCTAATGACTGTACTGTTGATAGTGCAGGAGTTTGGGCGAGCAATGACACTGCTGGTTTTGGTTATAGTGTAGCTGGGATTGATAGTTTGGCTGATTTTGCTGGTGGGACAAAATTTCGTCCGTTTGCCACCGCTGTGCGGCAAGAGCAACCAATCTTAATTGCTCAAGATACAGCTACAGATGCTTACTTAGCTAATCGACAAACTCAGGTAATTTATAAAGCTGGTTCAGCGACAAATAATGAATCTGGGGTTTATACGAATGTTATAAATTATACTTTTGTACCAAACTTTTAAAATGAGAAAACTAGCTAAATTATTTTTACGTTGTCAGGTGTTCGCGCTTCTAGTTTTCCTTGGTAATTCTGCGGTAACAGCGGCAGGTTTAACTGTTTCGCCGGCAAATAATTATATCCAACTCAATGGTGGTGAACGTCAACTATTACTTTACAATTTGAAAAACGAAACCACTCAGGATTTTGAAGTGACTTTGGATGCGAGTAGCTTTGCTGCTGGTGTAAACGGAGAACCACAGCTACAGGCAGAACTGGCTTTTCCTTATTTCTCTTTGGCGGAGGCAAGTAGTGAAACAAATATAATTTTGCCCGCCGGCGCGAATCGTGATTTTACGGTAATTGTGGAGCCACCTTTTGGCGTTATTAATCAAGAATATCCTTTAACTTTATTTTTTCAATTGACGCCGGTGAATTCTGAAACCAATAAATCAACAGTGATCACTAATCTCGGTACAAATTTAATTGTTTTAGTGAGTGAAAGCAATTTAGATAAAAGTCGGTTGAGTGTAAAAGATTTTTCTTGGCCAAAAATCGTTGATTCATTTTTGCCCGCTCCGATAAAGGTTTTAATTGAAAATCAAGGTGGAAATGCAGCTTTGCTTTATGGCAAAATAATACTACAGCGTAGAAGTGGTAAAGTGGTGACAGAACGAGAATTTTATCCGGATTTAGTTTTGGCGCAAAGTACGCGGCAGGCGCGTTGGAAACTGCCTGCCGACGCTCAGGGAACAATTTCTTTGAGCGATCAGTTTGATTTGCCTCAATTTTTATTTGGTAGTTACCAAATAAAAATTGAATTGGCTAGTTTGCATCCAAATTCATTGGAGCAAACTACTACAGTTATGGCTAACTTTTTTGCTCTTCCCTATCGTTTATTGTTGACGGTGATTTTAGTAATAGTGATAGTTTGGTTGTTTAAACGCAAAAAACCGCGTTTAAGTCGCCGAGAAGCAGATGAACTTTTTACGCAAAAAATGGCTAGTATACGCGAGCAAAGTGAAAAATTTGAATCTAAGTTTTAAGGAACTTAAATTATGTTGTCAAAAGAAACTTTAAAAGTCAGCAAAATAGTCGCAGTTGGTTTTTTGACCGCAGCTGGTTTAGCTTTATTGTTGTGGTCACTCTGGTTTCTACGCGAATTGGTTTTAGTTTTTTTATCAGCCTATCTTTTAATGTTGGCTTTGCAAAAACCAATTCGCAAATTGATAAAGTGGACGCATTTGCCTAAACCGGCGGCAGTGGCAATTGTTTACGTTTTAACTTTGGTGGTTTCGATAGTTTTAGTTTCCTTGATTCTACCAGCTTTAATTACTGAATTAAGTAATTTATTTAGACAAATTGACATGAGTACTTTGGCGCCTGGTTTAGCAGAAGAACTATCTGCCTTTAACTATAGTTTGTCGGAAATTAGCGAAATTTTTAGTCGTTTTGCTTCTTCTTTCGGCGCAGTTTTCAAAGTGATCGGTAATACCTTCAGTGTGCTTTTTATGGGCGTCACTTTGTTTGTAGTTTCCATCCATTTATCGATGGAACATAATAATTTTTACAAAAAAATCTATTGGGTTACAAAAAACGAAGACAAAGTGGTGAAAGTGCAAAAATTCTTTTTGATGATGGAAAAAGAACTTGGCGGTTGGATTTCTGGTCAAGTTTTGCTAATGATTATTATGGGTTGTTTAGTTGGCATTGGTTTGCAATTAATTGGTGTGCCTTATGCTTTGCCGCTTGGAATTTTGGCTGGTATGCTAGAAATAGTTCCCAATATTGGTCCGATTGTGGCGGCGGTGCCGGCGATTACTTTAGCTATTATTTATGGCGGTTGGCCGATGGCAATTTGGACGACGGTTTTCTCTGCGGTCATTCAACAATTGGAAAATGTTTTGATTGTGCCAACGATTATGAAAAACACAGCTGATGTGAGCCCAATTATTAGCATTTTACTTATTTTAGCTGGTTACCAAATTCTTGGCGTGATTGGTGCTTTATTGGCGGTGCCGATTTATATTGCTATTCGTGCGATTTATAGTTTTTGGTTCAAAGATAAAATTTTAAATTTGTAGTGACCATTTTTTCTAAAAAAATTAATTGGTGGTTGTTTGTGCAAGGTTATTGGGTAGCTTAATTTCACTTTTATTTTTAATCAAGTGGTATTTTATTATCAAGATATGATATAATACTTGCCTATTGAAAGGAGACCATTAATAATGGCGCAAGCAAAAACAATGGCCGAGTTGTTGGCCAATAAGCAAAAGAAAATTATCAGTCCGAAGAAAGATAGTCAAGTCTCTGGCGTGATCGTAGCAAAAACAGACAAATCTTTAATGGTGGACATTGGAGCAAAAACTGAAGGTTTAATCGTTGGTAAAGAGTATGATGTTGCTAAAGATTATATTAAAAGTTTAGAAGTAGGTCAAAAGATTGACGTGGTAGTGACTTCTGTAGAAGCTAATAAAGGTCAAATTCTTTTATCTTTGCGTCAAGCTGCTAATAAGCAGAAATGGGATTTTTTCTATGACGCTCTTAAAGAAAATAAAATTATTGAGGTAAAAGGTGTAGAAACCAACAAAGGCGGCTTAATTGTGGTTGTGAATGGTATTCGCGGTTTTGTACCTTCTAGCCAATTTGGTAAAGATTACTTAGGCCAGTTAAATAAATTGCGCGGTGAAACGATTAAAGTGAAGACGATCGAGGTCGATCATGAAAAAAATCGTTTAATCTTTTCTGAGAAGTATGTTTCTGAAGAAAAAGAATTAGCCCAGAAAAATGCGGCTATGAAAGCTGTTCAACCTGGAGCGATTTATGAAGGTGTGGTTTCTGGTTTAATGCCATTCGGTTTGTTCGTGACGGCAGAAGTGCCAGTTAACGATAAGGGCGAAGTTGGTTTAGTGGAAGGTTTAGTCCACATTTCTGAGATTTCTTGGGAAAAAGTCACTCATCCTGGCAACTATCACAAACTTGGTGACCGTATTAAGGTTAAAGTTTTAGAGGTTGATCCGGCTAATGAGAAGTTGAACTTATCTATTAAACAGCTTTCTGACGATCCTTGGTTAACTATTGATCAACGTTATCCAATTGGTTCAGTTGTTTCTGGTACAGTTTCCAGAGTGGAACAATTTGGTGTTTTTGTGAACGTGGAAACTGGTGTGGATGGTTTAATCCATAGCAGTAAACTAGATGGTGAACAAAAATTGGCCAAAGGCGATAAAGTCAGTGTCAACGTGGAAAGTATTGATAAAGAAAATAAGCGCATGAGCTTGACTTTAATCAGTAATGAATTACCGATTGACTATAAATAAACTTTAATTTGAAGCAGAAAGGGCAAGATGTCCAAACAGAGAATGATTGTAACTGATGATCAACTTTTAATTGATATGGAGCTTCTTTTTAATGCTATTCGCGAAGCTAATGGTGATTGGCAACAAGTGGAAAAAGAGATGAGCGCTTATTTGGCTAGTGTTCAGGCTATGGCTGCTTATACGCAAGCAGAAACTGAAGTTGACGCTTGAAGTAATTAGCGAAAAAACTTGACAAATACGGATATTTTTAGTATAATTCCTCTAGTTTTCCTTTATTGTTAAAAGGAACAATTTGGAAGGTTTGTTATGAGTGGCGAGCAAGAAATGTTGTCACCTTTGGTGATTACCTCTGGCGATGAGGGTGTGCAGCTAAATTCAGGTGTGCGCTTTGCTTTTGTTGGTAGCGGCTACGATTTGCCTTATTTCCCACAAGCTTTAAAAGCTTTACAAAAACTTTTTAAGCAGGATTTTGTTTTAGCGTCTGTTCAAGAAGACGATTGGATGGCGAAAAAATTATCTTCTCGTAATCCTAATTTATATCAAACGACTTTGGAAAAACTGGCTAAAAAGAATAAATTGGCTTATGTTGGTCAATTTGATTATGGTGATCCGCGGGATCTTAATGATAGTTCAACTCGTGGTCATATTGTGCGACCGCAAAAAATTCATGTGGCTGATCAAGTGATTTTTACGCTTGGCGGCGGTGAACAAAACTTTAATTTACGTAAATTTGTGATTAGTGCTGATTATGTAGCTAATTTACCTATTGCTCAAGCAGAAGCGATTATTAAAGCTCAGGTGGATTTTTATCAAACTTTGACGAAAAAACCACTCAATTTTTCTTACGAGACAGAAGGATCTTTGGACGAAAAGACCAAAGTTGCCAATCAAGCTATCATTGAAAAAATGATTGCTAGTTGGTCGTAATTTTTATTCTCCTCGCGCAATCATCACGTCGATCACTTTTTTCATAGCAATAATGTAAGCCGCTTGACGGACAGAAATGTTTTTATTGGCGGTGTACATTTGCCAAACATCAGTGAAAGAACTTTCCATAAGCGGTTCGAGTTTGCTCAAAACTTCGGTTTTACTCCAATAATAACCTTGTAAGTTTTGCACCCATTCAAAATAGGAAGTAGATACGCCACCAGCATTAGCTAAAACATCTGGTATTACTAAGACTTTATTTTTTTGTAAAATTTCTTCTGCTTCTGGAGTGGTTGGACCGTTGGCCATTTCAAAAATGATCGGAGCTTTAATTTGAGCGGCATTTTCTGCGGTAATAACATTTTCTAGCGCGGCTGGCACTAAAATGTCCACTGGTAGATAAAGTAAATCGGTGGTAGCGGGCAAAATTTGGGCGTTAATAATTTTTTTCTCTACTAAAGCGGCTAAACTGCCGTATTCTTTTTTGCCAGCAGCAACCTTTTCTACATCTAAACCTTCAAAGTTGTAAATTGCAGTTTTGCTGTCGCATAAAGCTACAACTTTGAAACCCATTTTGGCGGCGTGACGAGCAAACCAAGAGCCGACATTACCAAAGCCTTGAACGGCAATCTTGGTTTCGTTAGGTTGCATTTGCTTGGCTTTGGCAAAGCTACGTAAAACGTAACAACCGCCCAAGCCGGTGGCTTCGTCGCGACCTTGAGAGCCGCCCAAATTAAGCGGTTTACCGGTGAAAGTGGCTAAGTAATTTTGATTAAGATTCCCCTCCTCTTTCTTGATCTTAATCATTTCGTCTACCATCCAACTCATAATTTGGGCGTTGGTGTTGACGTCTGGAGCTGGTACATCTTGCCACGGGCCAATATTTTTGCTCAAAAAGCGCACATAGGCGCGAGCTAAACGTTGCAACTCTTCTTGACTTAAAGTCTTGGGATCAACAGCGATGCCGCCTTTACCGCCGCCATATGGCAAGTTAGTGATGGCGCATTTCCAGGTCATCCAAATGGAAAGAGCTTTAACTTCGGTGGCACAAACTTGTGGATGAAAACGTAAACCGCCTTTATACGGTCCGCGGGCATCGTTGTGTTGACTGCGATAAGCGGCAAATTTTTGTTTTTTGCCATTATCGAGAGTGATTTCAATTTCGCCTTCAATTAAATTATTGACTGTTTTAAGTTTTTTAATGATTCTTTGAAAAATTTCTCGATTGGGATACTGCGGTTCAAGAATAGGAATAGCCTGATCAATTTGAGTTAAAGCATTTTGCAAAATATCGGCCATAGATAACCTTTCTTTTGAGTTTTGATTTCCAAGAAAGATTGTATCACTAAAAGCTTAGTAATTTAGGATAAAATTGATGCAAAAAGATAACAAAAAACAAAAATTTGCTACGATTAACCATTGATTAACCAATGTTTTTACGTTTATAGAAGCAGGATAAACAGAACTATCGCTAGCTTGTTTGAGTTGTCCTAAAAACAAAGCCTCGATATTGGTAACAAGACGGTGATGTGGACGAGGTACGAGTTGGTAGTCTTTTGTCATACTTAGATAGAGAATTATAACGATTCTTAGGCAAAAGTCAAGGCTAAGGTTCTTCTTGCGAGCGTTGGCGGATCAAATTCCGGCATTTTTCCCACCAGCCACGGTTTTGCTCAATTTCGTGCCAATTGAGCCAAGACGTCTGATTATCTTGAGAAAAAGCATTATTGTTACCGTTTTGCGTCCGCCACATTTCATCACCCATTAAAACCATTGGCACTCCTGGTGCCAATAAAAGATAAGTGAGCATCGCTTGCGCTTTTTCTTGACGCAAAACTTGAATATTTTGATCGCTGGTTTCTCCTTCTGCCCCGTAATTAAAACTGCTATTATCTTGTTGCCCATCTGTATTGTGGAAGCCATTATCCCAATTATGCGGCTGATTATAAGAAACTAGATCTCTTAAGGTGAAACCGTCATGAGCGGTAATAAAATTAACCGACAGGCGTGGATCTTTGTGATAAAAAGTGAACTCTGGCGCCTTGCCAGCTAAGTGAGCGGCAAAATCTTTTTCTTCTTGATTGAAATTGATCAGTTTTCGTAATCGGTCGCGGAAAGCGCCATTCCATTCAAGCCAATTGTCACCGCCAAAACGTCCTTGTAATACCAAACCGGTGGCGTCCCAAGGTTCAGCGATTAGCTTTAAATTCCGTAAAATCGGACTTTCATTGATAAGTTTAATAATTGCCGGCTGATCAACAAAACGTTCATTTTCATAATAAAAAATTGCTCCTAAATCAAAACGGAAACCGTCAACGTGAAATTCTTGAGCTAAATACTCCAAAGAATCAACGATCATTTTGCTAGTGGGCGGATAATTAGTGCGCAAAGTGTTACCGCAGCCAGTGAAATCGAGATTGTAATTACGATCAGCTGGCGAAAGCGAGTAATAACTTTGATTATCGATTCCCCGCCAAGATAAAGTTGGCCCGGTATGATTAGCTTCTGTGGTATGGTTGTAAACTACATCTAGGATAATTTCTAAATTTAAACGATGGGCTTCTTTGACTAAAGTTTTGAATTCGTTGAGATTGGTATTTTTTTGTTGGCTAAAATAACTTGGTTGAAGAGCAAAATATGATAAAGGCGAATAACCCCAATAGTTAATTAGCTCTTCTCCCCGACTGTTTTGCCACGGCAAATCGTCATCGAAAGCATTAATCGGCATTAATTCTAAACTAGTGACGCCTAAATCTTTTAAATAGGCTAATTTTTCGGTGAGACCAGCGAAAGTACCGGGAAAACGGCAGCCGCTACTTTCGTCTTTAGTGAAGCCGCGTACATGAAGTTCGTAAATTACGGTTTGAGCTAAAGGAATTTTTGGTAGATGATCGTCTGCCCAAGAAAATTTTTGCTTTGGCAAAATAATGCCGCGCAAGCTAGTGAGTAAATTATCATCTGCATAACAAGCTTGCTCGCGTTGATAAAACTGATTGTCAAAAGCTTTGGCGTACGGATCTAATAAAATTTTCTTGTGGTCAAAACGGTTGCCGACGGTTTTTGGTCCGTCAACGCGATAAGCGTAGCGTGTATATGGAGCGATATTAGGTACTAAAATATGCCAAATATTGCCTGTCCGATTTTTCGTTGGTGACAACTTTAACGTTTTAAAAGGTAGACGACTTTTTGGTTTAAAAAGTAAAAGTTCGACGTTGGTGGCGTGAGCGGAAAAAAGAGCGAAGTTGGCTCCCTGACTGGTGAGAGTGGCGCCCAACGGAGTTGGGCGCCCTATAGAAATGGTTTTTAACGACGATGACATATTAAAAGACAATCTTCATTATAGCTGGAAAATGCTTCATTGGCAAAGGTGCTATTTTAACTTGGTACTTTTTTCGTTTCGCCAGTTAGCAATGGCGCCATGATTACCGCTTAAAAGTATTTCTGGAACTTTGAAACCTAAAAAATCTTCTGGTCTGGTGTATTGAGGATATTCCAAAGTTTCTTGAGCAAAAGATTCTTCGACCAGACTAGTTGGATTACCTAGAACTCCCGGTAGAAGTCGTACTGTAGCATCAATCATGGCGTTGGCAGCGGCTTCGCCGCCGGTGAGCACGAATTGACCGAGAGAAATTTCGCCATCGACAAAATTAAGCACTCGTTCATCCACTCCTTCATAATGTCCGCAAACTAAAGTCAGAGCATCGAGCTGGCTCCAATTTTGAGCAATGCTTTGGTTAAAAATAGGTCCTTTGGCGCTGGTGAGAAAAACTTGACCTTTGATATTTTTTTCTTCTAAAAATTTGAGCGCGCGATAAATTGGTTCCACCTTAAGAATCATGCCTGCACCGCCACCGTAAGGTGCATCATCGACTTGTTTTTTTAATTTGCCGTCGGCAAATTCTCTAAGTGAAATAATATTAAAAGTGACAAAATTTTCGCGTACCGCTCTTCCGACAATAGATACATTAAATATATCAGTAAAATATTCTGGAACAGCAGTAACGAGATTAATAATCATTTTAGAAGACGATCAACCAAATTATTCCAGTTATTAGGCGGTAAACTCCCCACCAAAAAAATGGTTTTTTACCTAAAACTTTGATGAAAAATTTGCAAGTGAATAAGGCTACGATAAAAGCGATGGCGGCGCCAAAAAGCATTAGCAAAAGATCGTTGCTATTATTGAAAACACTATAAAACGTAGGACAAACACAAGGCTCAACAGCGCAGCTGCAAGCAACTTGAACGTTGCGACTTAAAAATTCTTTCAGTAGGTCGAAGCCAGAGGCAGCAGCAATAGTTGGTAGAGCTAAAACGAAAGAGAATTGCGCTGCCGCCAGTTGCGGGAAGCCTAAAGCTCTAGCGCTGAAAATTGTAGCAGCTGAGCGGCTTACTCCAGGAACTGTGGCCACCGCTTGTCCGGTGCCGATAAGAAACATTTTCCACCATGGCTCTTTTTTAACCACGTTCAAGTACTCATCTTGGGTTTGATCATTATGATCGTCTAAATCTTGTTTAAGATTTTTATTTTTCCGCCAAAGCCAATCGAGCCAAGTGAAAAAAATGCCGCCGACGATTAAAATCCAACCGGTGAGTGATGAAGCATCTTGTAAATATTCTTTTACCATAGGATAAACGGTGAAGCCGATTACGCCGGTAGGAATGAGAGCGATAATAAGTTTGCCCCAAATTTGTTTGTTCTGCCAGAGTTGTTTAAAAAAAAGAAAAAGCACTGCCAACATAGCTCCTAGTTGAATAAAAATGGTGAAACTGGCAAAAAGTTCTCGATTGGTAACTTGTAAGAATTTTTCTGCTAAAAGAATATTAGCAGTGGAAGAAACAGGAATAAATTCTGTTAAACCTTCCACAATAGCAAGAATTAAAGCTTGAACATAGGTCATAAGATTTTTATTTCTAAATTACAAAATATTCCAAGTTACCAAAAGGGCAATAATTTTGGGAGCGAAGATAATTAAACTAATAATTATAGAAATAATACTGGTCCAAAGGACGGCGCCTGCGGCTAAATCTCTTGGCACTTTGGTTGCTTGATAACTAAGTTTTAATTCGTCGCGAACGGTATTGCAAAGTTCTTCAATAGCGGAATTAAGGATTTCTAAAGTTGGTACTAGAGCAAAAAGCACGAATAAAGTTAGCCATTCGGCGACAGAGACTTTAAGTACGTAGGCCAGCAACCCGATGACTACGCAAGCAAAAAAATGAAAGCGCATGTGACTTTCTTGATCGACGTTCCAAACGATGCCGCGCCAAGCATAGAGAGCACTGAAAAAAAAGTTTTTCTTTTTTTGTTTTTTCATGATTCAAATTGTAGCATAAAAAGGTGATGAATACAAAAATCCCCGCCACTTTTTTAGTGGCGGGGATTTAATTAGTTTTTTTAATCTCTTACTTTAATTTTTTCATCGCTTTATGGACTGTGTGTTCGCGACAAACTTTGCAGTATTTGTTGAGCGGAAAAGTTTCTTTTTCTCCACTTTGTTTTTTAGCGATTTCATTATTGCGATTATAAGTGGTGACGTAGCCAAAAGATTTGCATTTGCTACATTGTAAACCAATTAATTGTCGTGGACCTTTTTTCTTGCTTGCCATAATTTTATTTCTAACTAATTACTTAAAATAAGAAGTGTTATTATAACACAAAACCCCCGCAGCGCGGGGGTTAGTTTACGTTTTTTATATAAAAGAAATTTACCAAACTTCTTTTTTCAAAGATTTGCCTGGGCGGAAGTTAACCACCTTGTGAGCTTTAATAGTTTGGCGTTTGGTTTCTTCACCGAAAGGTACCACTTGTTTGTCTTTAACTTTGCTGATGTAAAAAGTGCCAAAATTGGATAAAACCACTTTTTCACCTTTGACCAAAGAGCGCGACATTTCATCAAAAAGAACGTCGATCACTTCTTCTGCTGCCCGTTTGGACATGCGAGATTTTTTGGCTACAATGCCGATTAATTGACTCTTGGTCATCTTAACCTTTCATTAGCTTGCTTCTACAAGCAAAATTACCTTCTGCCTGATAGTGTATAATATTTTTTGGCTGTGTCAAGGGCTAATTTCGCGTTCTTGTTCGCGTTTTAAATCTCGTTCTCGCAGTTTGGCGCGTTTTTCGTATTGTTTGCGACCACGACCAAGACCAATTTTAAGCTTAATCCGTTTGCCGACCAATTCAAAAGATAAAGGTACTAAAGTTAAACCTTTTTGTTGAACTTTGTCTTGTAATTCATAAAGTTGCTTTTTTTGTAAAAGTAATTTTCTGGTGGCTTTTGGTTCGTAATTTTGATTGTTTGCATAAGGGTAAGGGTTAATTTGCGCATTCAGAAGAACAGCTTCTCCGTCAACGATTTGCACGAAACTACCCGTTAAACTACCATTATTTGCTCTAAGACTTTTCACCTCTGCCCCACTCAAAACAATACCTGCCATCACATTATTGAGGATTTCGTAATCATAAGTGGCTCGTTTGTTCACGATCAAAGACATGGCCTTATTATATCATTTGCTGTAGTATAATATTTCCCCAGCATGCAAAAAACAAATTTTCAAATCGCCATTGATGGACCAGTGGCTGCTGGCAAAGGTACAATCGCTAAAACTTTGGCTGGTAAACTTCACTTTTTATACGTAGACACAGGCGCGATGTATCGCGCCGCTGGTTTATTAGCTGTTCAAAATCAATGGCAGATTAATTTAGATAATCAAGATAAAATTGCTGCTGCTTTAGCAGCAGCGCAATTGCATTTAGAAAATATTTTGGATGAAAATCGGCAGTTGATGACTTTGGTTACTTTAAATGGTGAAGATGTTTCAGAGAAAATTCGGACTCAAGAAATTAGCGAAGCCGCGTCGAAAGTAGCCACTTTGCCCAAAGTGCGTCAAGTTTTAGTAGAAAAGCAACAGCATTTAGCTACTAAATTTAATGTGGTAATGGAGGGTAGAGATATTGGCTTGCGAGTTTTACCTGACGCTCAACTTAAATTGTATTTGACTGCTGATTTAGCAGAAAGAGCCAAACGTCGTTTTGAGCAGAACCGTTTATTAGAACCGAATTTAACTTTGGAAGAAGTGAAAAAAAGAGTTCAAGAGCGCGATCAATTAGATATGAGTCGAGAGATTGATCCTTTAACTATTGTGCCAGACGCGATTGTTTTGGATACCACGCATTTGGATATTGAGACCGTAGTAAATAATATTGTGGGTTTAGTACAAACTCATGAAGCTAGCACTTAAATGGCTTTTTGGGCCATATTTTTTCTGAGCCAGCTGAGAATAAACAGACCGCTGATGATGAGGTTGAAAACGCTGGGATAAAAATAAGTGATTAAGACGGCAAGCACGAAAGCGACTGGCCACAAAAAGCTGACGCAATTTGAAAAGCGTAAACCGGTTCGGCGCCACCAGTCACTAAAAGTCATTTTTTCCATGGGTGTATTTTCTGTTGGGTCGAGAGGAATTTGGTAGCTAGGTAAGTTATTCCAGCCATTTTTCACGGTGAAAGTTTGTCCTAGATAATAAGCGCCACCTGTCTGTTTTTTTGGATCTGGCGTTTGGCTAGGAAAAGTATATGCTGGCGCTTGAGCGACGAGCTGAAATTGCCCTTTGGGCAATTTCATAGCCGTAAACCGGCCAAACTTATCACTGAGTGTCTGTCCTATTGTTTCGCCTAAAGCGTTTTTAATTGTTACAATCACGTTTTCAATCGCTTCTCCCGTGCGAGCATTAAAAATGAGGCCTTTGGCTATAGGAAAAATGAAAGCTATAATGATGCAAGGTAATAAAAGCAGCAGCGACAGCCAAGGCATAATGTGAGCAAACCAATTCTGTAGATTTTGTAAGGCACTTGTTGGTAAATTTAATTTTTGCAAAAGAACAAAGCCGTTGCCAGGAAAATCAACAAGATTGTTGAAAAAGGTGCCACCAAAAATTCCGCCTTGAGCTTGGCACTGATTTTTAATGCTTGTCGGGCAACCGCCAACGCCATCTTGCCGATAACAAGGACCGCCGTTGGCATTGCACGTAGCTAAATCAGTGAGATTACAAGTGAGCGCAGTGGTGCAGGAAAAATAAAGAGCCTCTCCGCCGCATTCAGTCTGAGCTTGCTCTTGGCATTGTTCTTGTTTGAGAAAACAATTTTTGCCACTTTCACCGCAGTTGGCTAAAGCGCCTTGCACGCAATTAGAGTCGCCAGTGCACCAAAAGTATGTGCGCATAGGCGGATTTGGTCCGCAATCAAGTTCAGCATTATTTAAACATTGCTGTTTGTCATTGTAGTAGCAATTACTACCGTTAGCTAAACATTGTTTAAGTGTGCCACTAGTGCAAGTTTCTAAACTATTACACCAAGAATAAATAGCGGTGCCTTCTGGAAAAAAGCGGAAGCGCCAAGTAGCACTCTGCATAGCTAAGTCGTTACTGCCGGTGGCGGTAACTGACCAGCGGTGCCAGTCATCATTGTTGTCTGGGTTATTGGCTTTTAAATTTTCCTTGAGCGTGAGCGTAAAAATTGTGGCTATGCCGCCAGGGCATTCATTGTCTTCTTTTTCTTGCACAGTGTAAGTGTAAGCGTTAGTATCTTGATTTTGCATGCCCAAAGTGGCAAAGACTTGCTTATCTAGATAGAA
>JAUNST010000005.1:24803-31599 GCA_030539095.1 bacterium | reverse complement strand
AATCGATTAGAGTAGGAAGGCTACTCTGTCCGATACCAAGTTTATTTGTTGACTTTAGCCTGTTCCCAATTGAACCAATTGTCAACGGCACAATTTTGGACATAAAATTGAAAACACCAGATTCACTTTAACATTTGACAAAACAAAACTGAAAAAGTCGGGCATAATATAGGAAAAACGATATACTATCCTGTAAGAAAGGAGAAGTTGTTGTGAATTGGATGGAATCAATTAGCTAAGCGATTGCTTATATCGAAGACAATTTAGCACAAGACGTAAATCTTGAAAAAGTGGCACGATATGTTTCTATCTCACCGTTTTATTTGCAAAAAGGTTTTGCGATTTTGTGCGGTTATTCAATGAGCGAATATATCAGAAATCGTAAATTGTCAGTGGCTGGTCAAGATTTGATCAATACAGATGAAAAAATAATTGATATCGCTATTAAATATGGTTATGAATCAGCGGATAGTTTCACCAAAGCATTCACTAGGTTTCATGGTTCCAATCCGTCAGCAGTTCGCAAAGGTGGGAAAACAATTAAAGAGTTTTCGCCACTTAAAGTAAATTTAATTTTGAAAGGTGGTTGCACAATGCAATATAAAATTGAAGAAAAAAAAGCATTTGAAGTCGTTGGTTTGACAAAAATAATTAAGTACGATGAAGCTTCCGTGGAAGTGCCAAAACTTTGGCAAGGGGCGAGCGCCGCTTGCGCTCAAAATGGTATTTGTACTCGGTATGGTATTTCAATTGATGAGGCGAGAGATGGTAAAGAATTTGAATATTTGATTGGCGATGATTATGCGCCAGGTCAAAAGTTGCCGACTGGTTTTGCGGTTAAAGAAATACCAGCACATACATGGGCGATCTTTACTTGCAACGGTCGCGCTGATAAAAGTATGGCGACCATGAATCAAAAGATTTTCCAAGAATGGTTACCTAATTCGGCGGATTATGAAATCGCAGCTGGCTACAATGTCGAAATGTATGCTGATCCAAAAGATTTCGCTCAAGGAGTTCTTGATAAGAATTATTATTGCGAACTGTGGATTCCGGTGCAGAAAAAATAAAAGTGAACGTATATAATAGGGATAAATAAAATTGGCGTAACAGAGAAAGGTGAAATGACTAAAAGTTTATGCGGTATTGATTGCGACGCTTGTCCGATGAAAAATGACTGCGGCGGTTGCGTCGCCACTGGCGGTAAACCATTTGGCGGTGAATGTGTGGTAGCTAAAAATTGTGCTGGCGCTGGTTGTAAAAACTGTGATGAGTGTCAAAAAATCTCAGCTGCATTAAAAGCAAAAGTAGCAGCGGAATTTAACGCTCTAGGAATTAAAGATTTACCTAAAGTGGAAACAATGAATGAATTGCGTGGCGCGTTTATTAATTTGGAATATAAAATACCTGGTGGTCAAAGGGTGAGATTTTGGGACGACAACCGTATTTACTTAGGTAATCAAATCGAAAAAAAAGATGGGCGTTGTTATGGTTTAACCGCCGATGAGAATTATTTATTAGTTTGTGAATATGATGCCGGCGGAGCAAATCCGGAAGTTATTGTTTACAAAAAGCGCTAGTAAATTATTTTTATTTTTGAGTTTTCATGTTAAAAAACTTTAGTTGTCAAGAAAATCCTTGACAACTGAGTTTGATCTGTATTCTTATATGTATTGGTGACAGTTGTTAGTTTTTCTCTTGAAAAGATCTAGTGGCTAAAACACACTGCATGATACTAGCTGCTCGATTTGGTTTGGTTTTAGAACTCATCACTTTCAAGATTTCCACATAAGTTCTGATATCTTTTGGACTTTTTTGAATTACAATAAAGACGTAAAATGTCAAAAAAAGAAAAAACGTATGAATAAAGATATGATTCAAGTAACAAATCATGATTTCTTAATTTATAAAGATAATTCGGGAAATGTTAAAGTAAATGTAATGTTGATCAACCATGATTTATGGTTAACACAAGATTTAATTGCTGAATTATTTGGAACTGCTAGGAGCACAATCACGGAACATATAAGTAATATTTTTAAAAGCGGTGAATTAAATGAAAATAACACCGTCGGAAAAACCGACGTTATTAATTCTAAAAAGCCAGTTAAAATCTATAATCTTGATATGATCATTGCAGTAGGTTATAGAGTAAATTCTAAAAAGGCCACAAATTTTAGAATATGGGCAACAAAGACATTGAAGGAATATATCATTAAGGGAGCAGTTTTAGATGTAGAACGATTAAAAAATCCCAGTTATATATTTGGCGAAGATTATTTTGAAGAAACTTTAGAAAAAATTAAAGATATTCGCTCTAGTGAGAGAAGGTTTTATCAAAAGATCACAGATATCTACTGTCTTTGCAGTGTAGATTATGATAGAGATTCTGAGATTACGAAAGAGTTTTTCCAAACAGTACAAAATAAATTACATTTTGCAATAACTGGAAATACTGCTGCTGAAATAATATATAAAAGAGTTGATGCTGGGAAAGAGCATATGGGACTAACATCTTGGAAAGCATCTCCCGCTGGACCAATAAGAAAATATGATGTAAATATTGCTAAAAATTATTTGAACGAAAAAGAGTTAAAAAGTCTTAATAGAATTGTCACAATGTATTTAGATTATGCAGAATTACAAGCAGAAAATCATAATGCAATGACGATGAAAGACTGGATAGAAAAACTAAATGCATTTTTGCAATTTAATGGACAAGATATTCTAAATAATGCAGGCAAAATATCTCAAAAAGTAGCACAAGAATTAGCATATAAAGAATATGAAAAATTTAAAGTAAAACAAAATAAGTTATATAGATCAGATTTTGACATATTAGTGGAAGGAATTGAAGAATATAAAATTGAGAAAAGTGACAAGCATTAACATCAGACACTTAGTTATCAAAGTCCAATGCAATTTTTAAAAAGTATCCATTCCCAAAAGTAGTGGTCCACTACAGTTCAAAGATTCTAATTTTATTTCAGAAAAAGACAGTGATTTCAAAGCTGGAACAGAATTAAATGATGTAGTCAACTTGATAAGTTTTACCATCATTGACAACTGTTGCAAATTTTGCAACAGTTGTCATTTGATCTAATTCTTTTTCTAGAAAAATATTTTTGAGATGACGGGAAATAGTGGATTTATTGCGTCCAAAAAGTTGAGCGATTTGATCAAGTGGAAGCCAAACATTATCATTGATTATACTGACATCGATTTTGATGGTCCCGTCTTGAGTTTGATAAAGAATAACTTCGGAATTTTTTGGATGATTGGGAATAATCTTGATGCTAGGCATAGCTAAGTTTGATTGCAACATAAAAGAATTATTTTAGAATTTTATTTCACAAGAGGATATGTTATAATAGGTTAAATCTATTTGGTCCGGTGGTGTAGCGGTTAACATGTCTCCCTGTCACGGAGAAGATCGTGGGTTCGAGTCCCATCCGGATCGCCAAAAAGAGCGCTTGTAGCAAGCGCTCTTTTTGTAATGTGATACAATACTAACATGCCTGGTAAAGAAATGTCCCCCAAATTAGTAATTATCCCTTCGACCTCTGGGCGACGGGCAGAAGCTTTGCATAGTCTAGGTGATAAAATTGAATTAGCACAACTGCCTGGTCCGACTGAAGAATTGCAAGATCCAGATTTATCTTTGGTCGCTCAAGACAAGAGTCGGTTTGCCGCAGATCTTTTGCAAGGAATCGTCAATGCCATTTCTAGCAATCAAATGAGTGAAGAGGAAAAAAGCCAATTCATGGTTGAAAACATTAACCTCTTGCAAGTGGCAATAAAAATTCTTAGTCATGATAGAACTTTCCAAATTGTTGGCGCAGATACGCAAACGTCTGTTCCAGAGGAACAAAGTTTGCGAAGCGGCGATTTTGAGATGATCAGCCATGGCAAACCGAAGGATGAGGCGGAAGTGCAGAGACACTTTCACAACATGAATAAACTCGGCGCAAGTATTTATCAAGTTTTTTCTGGTTCACACATTGCCAGTTATACTCCTGATTACGACATGCCTATTGAGACTCGACACACGCAAAAAATTACTGTTCATTTACGGCCAGAGGCAGTGAAATTTTTTGCCAGCGACAAAGGTTTTGCTCATTATCAACAAGTTTTTACAGATTTTTATCGTTCGGAAGCTTATAAACAAAATAATTTGCAACCGATTAGACCAACTAATATTTCCGCTGGTTTTTCTTTGCCAGTTTTTATTCAAGAGCAAGCAGTGGAAGCCGTTGAACTTGATGGCAAAAAAATAAAACTAAGTGAGGCGAATGAAGAATTTCTGCGCAAAGTGATTTATGCTGTGGCTATTGGCTATTCGCCGGTAGTGCTTGAACAAATTTTTCCCGGAGCTTACAATTTTACAATTGATAACTGGCATTGGTTACAAGAAGTAGTTAAGGAAATAACTGCTAATGTTAAAAAATAAAGCTATTACTTTGGCGACGGAAAAAACAGACGGGATCCGGGTTTGCGTTATGCGCAGCATTCATGATGATTATCAATTTGATCTTTGGTATCAAGCTTTAGCACCAAGTAAAAAATTAATTGAAAATTACGTGATTAAGAAAAAATGGTCATGGACAAAATTTAAAAAAGCTTATTTAAAAGAGCAAAAAAATAATGATCTTTATTTAAAAAGCTTAATCAAACTAATTAAAAAAACAACTGCAGCTAATTTAAACGTCACTCTTTTGTGCGGCGAAAAAGATTACCACGGTTGCCATCGAGAAATTATTATTGAAAAATGTTTAGAATTGGAACCAAAATTAAAAGACTTATTAGTTTAAAATGGGAACAAAAAATCTATAAATTTGCTTTAAAATAAATTAGCGCAAATTGTTTATAAGAAAGGTGCTCATGGCAATTGAAAATGGTCCTGGTTTCAGTGGTTACTCTTTTTGGGAGACAATTAACGGCAAGAAAATGCAATTTGTGAGCAAAGAAGAAGCTGAAGAATATAAACAGCAGTTAAGAACGGAAGACGCTTATACCGAGGCTGATCTTGACGACGTGCAAGACGACGCAGAACTAGACGATGAGGATAATGAAGAAGGCGCCGCTGAAGCTGGCCAGGAAAATTAAAACGCTTTAATTAAACGTTGGTAATTTTAAGCTGGTGAAACTTGAATGTTGTGTGTACCTACCACGTTGAAGTCGCTACCGTTGCTATCCAACACAAAATAAGCTAAGTTTTTAATTGAGCCAGATGGTAATTGCTTTTTAACGCAGTAACCAAATTTCACCAATAAATCACGCACAACATTGCTGTGAGAAATCACCAGTATTTTTTTATTTGAATTAGCGAGAGCGGTGAAACGCAAAAAATTAAGTAAGCGAGCCAGAACTTCGGCATCGGTTTCTGCCCCAGGAGCAAGACGATCATTAATTTGTTCTTCCACTGTTAGCGCTTCGTGCTCGGCTAATTTTTGGCGCAATTCTTCTTTGAATTTAGTCTTTTCCATGCCGTCAAAAATACCATAAGTTTGATCACGCAAAAGATAAGTGGCTTTGACGGCTAAGTGTTTGGCGCTGGCAATAATTTCTGCGGTTTGCCGAGCACGAGAAAGGTCGCTGGCGAAAATTTCCGAGAAATTTTCGCCTGCCAAAAGATCACAAACTTTTTCCGCTGCGGCCACTCCTTCTTGAGTGAGCGGATAATCTTTTTGTCCTTGCAGCAGGTTCATCAAATTACCTTCGCTCTTACCATGGCGAAAAATGTAAAAACGACAATAGCCATCTGCTAAAGCTGGTAATTTTAATTGATTTTCAGTCATTTTTCCTTCTCTCTAAAAATAATCACAAAAAAACTGAACGCTTATTATAACGCTAAAATAGTAAAAGTGTGTCTATTTTTGTAAAACCGTCACCACGTGTGCTTCTGGACCGTCATCCAATTCGCCGCTATACTCCACCATCACCGATAAATCTGGCGCTAAGCCAGTTTTAAGGTTGTTGACCACGCTGAAATCATCCGCTTTTAAGAAAGAATAAGTTTCACCTTGGCTGGTTTTAATCGTCATCGTGCTCATAAGAATATCGTCGATCACGCCGCTAACAGTAGCGGTGGCCATTGGCACTGGCGAAATTACTGGTCCCGGTTCCAACATTAAATCTGGAATTGACGTCGGCGAATTTTCTAAAAGCGGCGGCGCAGTCACATCAGTCGTCACTGGCGCCGGTTGGTTTTTTCGCCATACTCCCCAGGCGATCATTCCAGCTAGAATTATCACCAATAAAATTGGATAAATAGGATTTTTTTTCATATAAAACTACCTTTATTATCTATTCTAGCCTATTATTCGCAGGTAAAGGTTTTATCTTGCGACCAGGCAGAGAAGTTCTGCGAACTGCCGCACGATCTGCATTTCGAATACGAGTAACGAACATGGTTCATCACTCCCAACTGAAAACCTTTTAGCTCGATCGTAACGTCGTTTTCGCCATTGGCAGATATTTTTTGATTGTAAATATCGGCGTAATTTTCTTTACTGCCAACTTGAATCCAGTATTGACCGGCTCCAGAAACCCAAGGGATTTTAATAGTAGTTTTCCATTTGTCGCCGTCACGTTGGCACGGTTCTGGAATGGCTTGCGAATTTGGTGCAGCTAAAGAAAGACCAGTGTTAACGGTGAAATTAAGATTGCTGGCTGGTGCAACCGCCGTCAACATATTAGCTGTACCCACGTTGCCTTCATTCACTTGCAAAGCCACTTGGACATTGTAAGTTTGACCAATTTCTGCTTGATCATATTGCCAAGACTGACCGTCATT
>JAUNST010000005.1:0-24793 GCA_030539095.1 bacterium | reverse complement strand
CAGACTTGATAGTCTGAATCTTGCGGACGTTTACCAAGAATTAAAAGTCTTGAGTTGGCGTTCATCGGTCCATTGACCAAAACTTGACCAGACATTTTAGCTTTTGTCACTGGCACAGGCGTGGCGCTGGCTGGCACAGGCGTTGGTTTAGGCGTGGCTGGCGCCACTGCTTGCGATTGAATTACAAAATTAACTTGAGTATCGCCACTATTGGCTACAATTTGGCCATCAGATTTACCAATATTTCTTCCTGATTTATCAAGTAAATTTGCATAAAGAGTGTAATTCTTTTCTGGCGCCACTTGGCTAATAGTGAAAGGAATCTGGCTAGCGTTGGCAGCTAAAGTCAACCAAGTTTGTTCTTGATTATTGAGAGATTCAATCACTTGGATACTGGAGTCACTAGGGATGTAACCATTAATTTGAATCTTGCCGCTAATTTCTTGTTTTGGTAAACTACTAGCGTTTAAACCAAGTTCGTCATATTCCAAATCAAAGTCTAAATTAATGTGTAAAGCTGGAGCAGTCACTTCTTCAGTTTCGGAAGTTTCAATAACGATGCCGTCTTTCATCAGAGCAGCCACAACTTCGTAATTTTCTCCCGCCACTGCTTGATTATATTGCCATGGCGTATTATTTTGCGCCGGCAGACTTAAACCCATATTAACGAAATCAGTGGCGGAATCAGCGTCAGCATCGCGGAAAAGGATTTTTACCGTGGCTTGATCACTTTCGCTAGGCAAAAGACCGCTAAAGGTAATTGTGCCGCCTAGAACGGCAGCCGTTTTTTGAGTAGGAGCAACGGTGGCGACGCTAGTTTCAGGAGAAGTTTTTCTACCTTTAATAAGGAAAAAAAATAAAACTGCCACAATTATTAAAAGGATAACGCTCACGATCATCCAAGTTCTCTTGTTACTTGCTTGAATATCCGGTTGAATTTCGTCCATGGTGGGCTCCTTACTTTTATTCTGGTCTCTATTCTAGCAAAAAAACTGAAAAAAGCAATTGCTATGCTATAATCTAGAGTATATGACAAAAAAAATGGCTTTCATTTTTTTGGCCGGTTTGTTGTTGATTTGTGCCGGTGTGCTCTATTGGCGCGGCGAACGACAAACGCAGCCAACAATTAGAATTGTCACTCCTTTGCCCGCAACTGCTTTGCCGATTCCTGCCGCCGAAACGGAAAGTGTTGACGCCACTAGCGCCACCACGGAAGCTTTGAACGCAGATGTTGAAGCTAGTGCTGAAACTGTTCCTGAGGCGAGTAGTCCTTTAGAATTATCTATTTAAAATGAGTAAAAAACGTTTGTGTTTAGCGATTTTGTTGCCTCTTTTTTGCATAGCAATATTAGCTGTTTTGTTTTTAGGTTGGCAGCAACAAAATCGCCAGCAATTGGCTGCGACAAACCTAATTGATGAGGAAGCTTCTGCTGCAGCGACACCGGTGCCAGTGGATCCTTTAGCCACTTTCAACATTTTACTTTTGGGTTACGGCGGCGCTAATCACGATGGCGGTAATTTGGCTGATACTATCATTCTTGCTCAAGTGGCGCCTCATCAAGAAAAAGTTTCTTTATTGTCTTTGCCGCGGGACTTATGGGTAAAGTTGCCTTTTTCTGCGCGCGCCGACCAAGAAACAGACTTTTATAGCAAAATTAATCGCACTCTTGCTCTTGGTAATAGTAGCAAGGAATACTTATGGCGTCCTGAGCAATTCCAAGGCAAAGATGGCGGCGGTAACTTGGCGCGCGCGGTGGTGAGTGAAATCATTGGTCAACCAGTTGATTATTATTTGGCAGTTGATTTTAGTGGCTTTGAAAAATTAATTAATTTGCTAACTAATAATCAAGGTTTAACGGTGAACGTGCCCTATTCTTTCACCGATGAATATTATCCGTTAACTGGAGAAGAAAATAATTTATGTGGTTATACGGAAGAAGACTTAGCCACTATGTCTGCCACTTTAAAAGATTACGATTTAGAAAAAATGTTTACTTGCCGTTATGAAACTATCCAGTTTAATAAAGGTAAACAAACTTTGGACAGCGCTAATGTCTTAAAGTTTGTTCGTTCACGTCATAGCGGTTACGGCGGCGGCGATTTTGGACGCAGTCAAAGACAACAAGCAGTTTTAGCTGCTGTGAAAGATTTAATTTTCAGTCCCAAAATTTTACCAAAATTGCCAAAATTAATTGAACAAAGTTTAAAAATGATTAAAACTAATTTGAGTTTGAGTGCAATTACAGAAAAATTATTTTTAAATTGCGATTGGGCAAATTTTGATTTGAGTAGTCAGGTACTTAGTAATCAAAATTATTTGCGCGACAGTCGCAGCCGCGATGGGCAATATATTCTCATTCCGCGGTTGGGTTTAGATAATTATAGCGAAATTCAAACTTTGGTAGCTACAATGTCGGCCCAAGTTTCGCCTTAATGAAGCTTTTTTGAGGTCTTGTTTAAACTTTTTGCAGCAATAATAAGAATTAAGGTCTGGTCAACCTCTTTCAAAAAACCGAAATTTGTCACAATTTTATTTAGTTTTAGTTATTGAGTAGTCATGTATCGAAAAGGATATTCTTTAATGACAAAAAGTTTTTATCAAAAACATTTTTCAATTAAAGTAGAATTAATTAGCAACCGACCGTTGTGGCAAATGATTGATGACTCTGCTGCGGATTCCGCGGTTGTTAATTTGCGGCATCAAGTTTTTTCTGACGCTGAATCAGTTCATTACGTGGAAGTTTATCATCCGCAAGTATATTTGCGCTATCATTTAAGTGATCAACATTAATGATATAATTAGGATCGGCTATGAAACGAAAAGGTTTAAGTCCGGTTCCTATTGCTGGAGCTTTAGTTACTCTCATTTTGGTCATCACTAGTGGTGTTTTTTATTGGCGCAAGCGCGAGCATAAAATTTTATCTTTTGCTGCTGAGCGTAAAAGTGAAATTGTATTCTTAAGCACTGGCGATTTAATGTTGGGACGCAGTGTAAATTTTAAAGGTTGGCAAAAAAAAGATTTTTCTTGGTCGCTTGAAAAAGTTCGGCCGTGGTTGCAAAAATTTGATCGAGTAATCGTTAATTTAGAAAATCCTTTAGTCAAAGATTGTCCTTTAACTAATGAGGGTATGATTTTTTGCGCGGATGGCGCTGCGGCCGCTGCTTTAGCTAGCAGCGGCGTCGACATTGCCACCTTGGCGAATAATCATACGCTTAATTATGGCAGCGCTGGTTTGGCGCAAACTGTCGATTTTTTGCGCGCTGCCAGCGTAAGCGCGGTGACTAGCGATACTTTTTTGCAGCAAAAAATCGACCAGACAACGTTTGGCTTTTTAGCTTTCGACGAGGTGAGTAAAAACTTAGATGCTGACGAAATTGCGCCGCTGGTGGCAGAAAAAAGCGCACAAGTTGACGTCTTAATTGTTGCTTTACATTTTGGCAGTGAATATCGTTATCAGCCCGCGGCAAAACAGAAACAATTAGCTCAAACGTTGATTGACAGCGGCGCCAAAATTGTTTTGGGCAATCATTCGCATTGGCTCGGTCCGATTGAACTTTATCATGACGGAGTAATTGTTTATTCGCACGGAAATTTTGTTTTCGACCAAATGTGGTCGAACGAAACGCGCACAGGAATGGCAATTGCTTGGAATTTTGAGGATAATAATTTGCAAGAAATTATGGTTTATCCAATTTGGATTACTGATTACGGTTTAGCTAATTTAGCTACTGGTAAGCAAGCAGAAAATATTTTACAAACAGTACAAAATATTTCTGGTGATTTAGGCGAGATTGCAAATGAGCAATTAATTATAAAATTACCCCGCCAGTGACGCCACTGGCGGGGTTCTTGCAACTTGCGTTCTCCTTTTTGTCTTACGGTTTCTTAGGTTTCGCCGCCGCCGCCTTTCCCCAGTCGGAGAATCTGCGGCAACGGAGTGGTCAGCCAACAAGCCACTTGGCGCGTGATATCCACTTTCTCACGAGTGATGGGCGGCATTTTCAAATTTTCTGCCGTTTTTTTCACGCCGAGAGCATAATAGATAGAGCGAATTTCTTCCACGTTGAGCTGGGAAGAAATTACTGGCTGTTGGCCTTGGCTAACCTCATCGCTGACTTTCCTCAGGAAATCAGCATCGAGGCCGACGGGCAGAGTGTGACCGAAACCAGTCAAAAGCGCATTACGCGTTAAAGCACTGTAATCGGCGATGCCCACCTTTTGCATTGGTTCTACCAAGACCGTTTCTTCGGGATCTTTGGGCGTGTAATGTTTTTCGACAATACCGCTTTTGATCACCAAGCCACACTCGGCGAGAACTTTCGGGTCATTGGAACAAAAGACGATACAACCACGCATGTAAGCCAACCTCCTTTTCTTTGAAGAACGCGTTGCTTTAGATTTCTAGTTAACTTAAATTCTTTACTGATTATTCAAGTCCACTAGCAGTCTTTTGCAACAGTTGCATTGAGATTGTATTACTTTTATAGGATAAAGTCAAGCTATTATGCCTTAAGAAACGTTCTTTTTGCCAAAGCCTTCCAGGGCTCGCAAAACTTCCATCGGCACCATCCAAACCGTGGTATTAGATTGGTCGGAAGAAAGGTCGTTGATGGCGGCTAAAGTTCGCAAGTGCATTGCTCCTGGAGCTTTATTGAGTGTTGCAGCAGCGGCAGCCATGTTCTCGGCAGAAGCCACTTCACCTTCCGAAGCAATAATTACAGATTTTCTTTCTCGTTCGGCTTCTGCCACTTTGGCGATAGTTCGTTTGAGACTGTCTGGCAAAATGATATCCTTGAGTTCCACCGATTGCACGTCAATTCCCCAAGGATCAGAAGCCACGTCCACCGTTTCACGAATTAATCCCGCTACTTCCGTTCTTTCTTGCAAAAGTTGATCGAGTGTATAAGCCCCGATAGTGTTACGCATCGTAGTTTGTGCTAATTGCGAAGTAGCATAAATAAAATCTTCTACTTCAATAACTGCTTTAGCTGCATCTGCTACTCGAAAATAAATGACTGCGTTTACTTGAATCGGAATATTATCTTTAGTAATTACTTCTTGATTAGGCACATCAACGGTTTTTGTCCGTATATCAACCTTTTTTAGTAAATGAAAAACCGGCAACATAATAAACCAGCCAGGTTCAACGATGCGAGAAAATTTACCCATAGTAAATAAAACGCCTCGCTCATATTGATTAATTTGACGGATAAATCGCGTTAAAACTAAAGCTAAAATCAAACAAAGAAAAATGAAAGCGGTGAAACCAGCCATAAGACCTTTCTTAAATACTTAAGGTATTATAAGACAAAAAAATTTAAAATGACAAGACTTTACCAAACGATTGGCTCGCGACCGTGTTTTTTGAGATAAGCATTAGTTTGAGAGAAATGTTTACAGCCAAAAAAACCATTGTATGCTGAAAGCGGCGACGGATGAGCTGCTTCTAAAACTAAATGTTTACTTTGATCAATCATGGTTTTTTTGTTACGCGCATCTCTACCCCAAAGCAGAAAGACTAAATTTTTTTGATCTTGATTAAGGATGCGCACAATTTTAGCAGTAAATTCTTCCCAACCGTAACCACGATGGCTGCCGGCTTTATTAGCTTCCACCGTCAATGAATTATTGAGTAAAAGAACTCCTTGTTTCGCCCAACGCTCCAAATTCCCAGAATTTGGCACTGGCGTGCCCACATCATCGTGAATTTCTTTAAAAATATTTTGTAGAGATGGTGGCGTGGGCACGCCCTGACGCACAGAAAAAGCTAGTCCGTGCGCTTGACCTTGACCGTGATAAGGATCTTGTCCCAAAATCACCACTTTCACTTGCGAAAAAGGATAGGAAAAGGCACTAAAAACTTGATTTTTAGGCGGGAAAATAGTTTTATTGCTATACGCTTGGCGCAAAAATGCGCTTAATTTTTGGAAATAAGGTTCTTGCCATTCTTTTTCTAAATAAGGCTTCCAAGAAGGATCTATCATAATTGTCAAAATTGTAGCACAATTAATATGTAATTGCGGCAAAATTTATCTAAATGATTTAGCAGATAAATCTAGTATAATAAATTTTATGATCGATCAACGAGTGGAAAAATTGGCGCAAGTTTTAGTTAAGCTGTCGCTTAAAGTACAAGCGGGTGAAAAAGTGGTGATTAAGTTAGCCGGCGTAGACGGTTTACCTTTAGCGCGCGCCGCCTATGAACAAATTATTTTAGCCGGCGCGCTGCCGCATCTGCAAGTTAGTGACGAACAAATGGAAGAATTTTTTTTCACTCACGCTAATAAAAAGCAATTGACCAGTGAACCAAAATTAGCTTTGTTAGAAGCTCAGTTTTTTGATAAAAGTTTGCAAATTATTGCTGAAAGTAATGTTAACAATCTCACTAATATTGAAAGTGAAAAAATTCTCATTCGTTCGCGCTTAAGCAAAAATGTCCGCGAAATTATTATGAGCAAACCGTGGGTGCTCACTTACTTCCCCACTCCAGCGCTTGCTCAAGCCGCCGGCATGAGCTTGCGTGAATTGGAAAATTACATTTTTGCAGCTTGCGATCAGGATTGGTTAGCGATGAGTAAACAAATGAAAAAGTTAATCGCTAAACTAGACAATCAAGATCTACATCTCGTAGGCAAAAAAACGGATTTAACTTTATCAACGAAAAATCAGACTTGGATTGGTGACGATTGGCAATCAAATATGCCTGGTGGCGAAGTTTTCACTTCGCCAGTAAAAGAAAGCGTTAACGGTAAAATTTATTTTGATTATCCACTTTCGCGCCACGGCAAAACGATTAGCGGCATTGAGTTGGAATTTAAAAATGGCATAGTGGTAAAAGCTAAAGCCGCCACTAATGAAAAATTTTTGCTAGCTTTGTTACAAACGGACGCTGGCGCAAAATTTGTTGGCGAAATCGCCCTCGGGCTCAATCTCGGTTGTCATCGCTATTTAGACAATGTTTTGTATGATGAAAAAATGGCTGGTACAATTCATTTAGCTTTGGGAGCTGGCTTTCCGGAATGCGGTGTATACAATCAATCTGCGCTCCATCTAGATATGGTAAAAAATATGAAACTCGCCGGCAGCCAACTGTGGGCTGGTGATAAATTAATTTTGGCAGACGGTAAATTGAAATAATTATGCAACTTTCAATTATTATTGTTTCTTACAATACAAAAAAATTAACTTTGCGGACTTTAGCTTCTATTGAAGCTAGTTTAGAAAAAGATTCGCCGCTGAAAAAAAATTTAGAAGTGATTGTTGTTGATAATCGCAGTAGTGATGGCAGTTTGGAAGCGGTTAAAAAATTTAAAAGTGATTTTTTTAATCTCAAAGCTATTGACGGCAAAGGCAATCTTGGTTTTGGCAAAGCTAATAATTTAGGTTTTAAGTCTGCCACTGGTCAATATATTTTATTTTTAAATTCGGATACGCTTGTGCAAGCTGGCACTTTGGAAAAAATGGTTACTTATTATCAAGATCATCAAAATGAGAAAAAAAAGTTGGGTTTTTTAGCGGCACAATTATTAAACGTTGACGGCAGTTGGCAAGCGCAAGGCGGTGATAAGCCAAGTTTGCTGACAATTTTTAATACTATGTTTTTTGTGGACGATATTCCTATTATCGGAAAGTTTTTACCGGCTGTGCAGCATACCGGCCGACGTTTTCGCGCCAGCGAAGTAGAAAAAAAAGCGGTAATTCGCAAAGATTGGGTTGGCGGCACAGCAATAATGATTTACCGTGATATTTTTGAAAACACAGATGGTTTTGATCCAGAAATTTTCCTCTACGGCGAGGATCAAGAATATTGTTATCGTTTGCAAAAGTTAGGTTACTCTCATTACATTTTGTCAGTCGCGCGCGTCACCCATGTGGGTAGTGCTAGTAGCAGCAGCGCGCGCGCTATTTGCGGCGAGATTGCTGGTTACTTTTATTTCTTCCGTAAGTATAAATCGGCGGCGCAACTAACTTATTTAAAGGCAATGCTGTGGTTAGCAATGATGCTGCGCTACGTAATTTTTTCTTTGAAAAAAGATGAAATTAAAACTAAAATTTACGAACAAGCAGTTTTGCAAGTGGAAAAGGAGCCAGCTGCATGAACGCACAACAATTAATTGAAATTAATAATGATTTTTATCGTCAAATTGCGCCGTTTTTTTCGCAAACACGGCAAATGGCGTGGCGCGGTTGGGAAGAATTACCATTACCGCTTGATGGAGCGGCTATTTTGGACGTGGCAGCTGGCAATTCTCGTTTTGCTCGTTATTTGCAAAGTAAAAATATTGATATAAAAAATTATTTAGCTATTGATAACTGCCAGGAATTATTTAATTTAGGCGGCATGGATAAAGATCAATTTATTGAAATTGATTTGTTAACTAATTTTTTGGAAGGCACCGATTGGTTAGAAAAATTACCAGCAAAAAAATTCCATTATATTATTTGTAGCGCTTTTTTCCATCACATTCCAGAATTAGTTTGGCGAGAAAAACTTTTGCAAGATTTAGCCGGTTTGCTTGCACCACAAGGAATTTTAGTAATTAGTTTTTGGCAATTTATGTACGATCAAGATTTAGCGAAAAGAGTGATTAAGGATTTAGGCAATCATGATTACTTGCTCGATTGGAAAAGCGGTATGGAAGCGATTCGCTATTGTCACCATTTCAGTGATGAAGAAATTAAACATTACTTAGATTTAATGGCAACGCAAGATCTCACTTTGATAAAAGATTATTGCGCAGATGGTTCGAATGGTAGAATGAATCGTTATTTAGTGTGGCAAAAAAATTGAGCTTTTGTTGGCGCTGATTTTTTTCTTTCTTTTTTTAAAATAGATTTAGTATTATCAAAGAAAGGAACCTCTATGTCTTGCGGTCCTAAAACAGACAAAATGGCTTGTCCACATTGTGGCGGGAGTAAACCAAGTTGCGGTTGTGATAAACCTCATTGTGGAGAAGAAAAGAAAAAAATCAAAAAAAATAAGTGTAAATAAAATACCGCTTTTTGCTCATTGTAAAAAATCCCAATCACTGCCGATTGGGATTTTTAATTAAAATCCACTTGCCAACAATTAAATTCTGTTTGATTTAAAATCACAGTGGCGGAGCTGCTAGCTTGTTCATTCACAATTAGTAAAAAGCCTATTTCTTGCCATCTTTCACCATCATCGTCTGTGATTTCCCTGCGATCAATTTGTGTTGGTGCTTGTCCATCTACTTCTATAGTTTCTAAATTGACCGTTAGCGGCAAAAGTAAACGCTGATAATTGGCATAATGCCGGCGTGCACGCCACGAAGAATCTGGACTCAAAATATTTGGATTATTATTTTGCCAAGAAACGTTAATTTTGAGTTGTGTCGGCATTTTTTCTAAATTAATAAAACGTTCCACTAAGCGATTACTTTTATTCACGCCGACATTACTTTCCACCCAATAAATTTGTTGGCAATTTTTACTTAATTGAGTTTCCCCGCTTATACCTAATAACTGAAAAAGTTTTTGCCAATGCTGATTAAAAGAAAAAGAATAAAGTTGATGGTTTTGCGCTTCTTCTGCGAAGAAGCGCAAAAAAGTAATTTTCTTTTTCAAAGAAAATTGTTCTGCTTGGGAAAGCAATGCCGCAGCGGTCGGGCGCAAAAAATCTGTTTTTTGCGTGTCTCCCGGGAAAAAGTCTGCGCGCTGCGCGCGCGCTTGCGCGGCAAAATTTTCGCTAGTCAAAAGTTGCGCGCTGGTTGTCGCCTCGCTATTAAAATGCAGACCGCCGATTTTGTCTATTAGTTTTTCGATAACTGGTAAATTAAGACTGATGACAAAATCTGGACGTGGTCTGCCAGCGCGCATAAATAGCTCTACGATTTTCCGACTACTTGTCGGAAAATCGCGCTCCCAATTACTATCTGGCAAATGAAGTTCATTTTTGCCGTCGCTTAAATATTGCGCCGCCGCAGGCGGCGCCGGTAAGAACTCTTGAATTTGACCGTCGCTTTCGTAGATATCATAAATTTGCCAGTTATCAATTTGCCAACCGTGATGGCGCACCACGGCTATTGAGCCTAAAAATCCACCCGTGGCGCGTTTTTCGTCCGTATTTTGTAAAAGAATTAAAGAAGTGTAATTTTGATTTTGCCACCATAGGCAGAAAGCAACAGCTAATAGAATTAGCGTCAATAAAATACTGACTAACCAGACAAAAAAATTACTCTTCTTCGAACTTGATGGAGATGATTTCATCGCCCACTTCTATATCTTTTAGCGCTTCCACATTGTCTACCACTTGTGCAAAAATTGTATGTCGACCATCAAGATAGGTCGCTGGTCCTAAAGTCATAAAAAACTGACTGCCGCCGGTGTCTGGATATAGGCCATTGACGTTTAAATTAGCCATGGAAACCATACCAATTTTATCGTGACTAAGCGCGGAAGTAAATTCATCGCTAATTCTATAATCCGGATGACCAGCGCCAAGTTCAGCTAAATCAGCCGCGCTGCTAGCAGTTTTACTGGCTGGATCGCCAATTTGAACCACAAAACCTGGCTCCGCGCGGTGAAATTTTTGGCCATTGTAAAAACCGTCTTCGGCGAGACTGATAAAATTAGCCACTGTTAGCGGCGCTTCTTGAGTAAAAAGTTTTAAAGTGAAAGTGCCTTTATTGGTGCGAATTTTAGCGATAGTGGCGCTACTGCTGGCAAAATCGCTTAAGTTTTTCAACGGCAACAACATGATATCTGGAATTGTCTGTTCGTCTAAGCTCAGAGAAAATTGCTCGCTTTCCATTTGTTTACCATCCGTAAATTCCGCTTGGCTGATTTCCGGTTCGTTTTCCATGATAGGCGCGTTTTTTTGCTGCCAATTTTGTTTCATGATCAGATTCGCTGCAAAAAAACTTACGCCCAAAAGAAAAACGAAGATTAGGGCAATAATAATCGCTCTGAAAACCAGAGTGAGGAAATCCTTTTTCATGCCTCGAATCATAACATTTTGTGGTAGAATCGTCAATATGAAGAAAACACTGCTTGTTTTGGCAGCGGGGGTAGGTTCGCGTTACGGTGGACTCAAGCAAATTGAACCAGTTGGACCAAATGGCGAGTATTTAATTGACTATTCAATTTATGACGCTTACAAGGCTGGTTTTGACAAAGTTGTTTTTGTGATTCGGCGCGATTTCGTGACCGAATTTAAACGTCATTTTCCGCCTCGCAAATTTAAGAATAAATTAAAGATTGAATACGCTTATCAAGATTTGAACGATTTACCTTTGGGCGTTAAATTGCCGGAAGAACGAACTAAACCTTGGGGTACCGGGCACGCCGTTTTGGCAGCCCGCAATTTTATTAAAGAGCCGTTCGCCGTGATTAACGCTGATGATTTTTATGGTAGAGAAGCGTTTGCGGTTTTGGGCGAAAAATTGGATCAGTTAGCAAAAGATTCAAGCAACCAGTATTTTATGGTCGGTTACCGTTTAGGTAAAACTTTGAGTGAAAACGGTTGGGTTTCGCGTGGTCTGTGTAAAGTTGACTACAAAAATCGCTTGGTTTCTATTTATGAACACACCAAAGTTGGTTATCTCAAAAAACGAATTGTGAGTCAAGATAAAAAAGGTCGCAATCATACTTTGGACGAAAAACGTTTGGTTTCGATGACACTTTTTGGCTTTACACCAGATTTTTTTGAATATCTACAAAACGATTTTACTAAATTTTTAGAAGAAAATTTAACTGTGCCAAAAATGGAATTTTTCACGCCGAATGTGGTCAATCATTTAGTGCAGGATAAAGTCGTTACTATGCAAGTTTTGCCAACTCGAGCTCGTTGGTTCGGTGTCACTTACTCACAAGATCGCGACGAAGTGATTAAAGAGATCAGTAGCTTACTTAAAAAAGGTGTTTACCCAGCTAAATTGTGGTAAGCATTTATCTTTTCTTTCAAACGCGGAAATACGGTATAATGAATGATGTTTATGTCTGAAACTGCCGTGTCGCCGACTAAAAAATTTTTTCAACAAGGTTTTATTAATCTTTTTGGCAGTGCCTTTGCCAGTTTTTTAGCCTTTTTATTTAATTTTATCGTGGTGAAGTCTTTGAGTGTGGCTAATTACGGCGAATATACTTCTGCCGTGGCTTATGTAGCCATCTTGGCTACACCTTTGTCAATTTTGTCGTTAATTGTGATTAAAAAAGTTAGCAGTCAGCCAGCAACCGAACGAGTGGCTTATGCGCAAAAAATTATGCGCCAGTTTTTAGCTTTATTGCGCAAAAATTGGTGGTTGGTTTTTTTGGTGCCAATTTTTTGGTGGTGGTTAAGTCAAAAAGCTAATTTCGCCGACGCTTTTTCCACACCAACGGTGATTTTGCTTATTTTAGCTAGTGTTTTGAGTACTTTGTACACGGCGATCCTGCAAGGTTGGCAACTTTTTCATATTCTAAGTTTGTTAGGTATTATTATTGCTTCGGTCAAACTTTTATTAGGTGGAGCTTTGCTCAACTGGCAACCGAGCTTAGATTTAGTTTACCTAACTATGCTTATCACCGGTTTTGGGCAAATTTTTTTGTATTTCTGTGCTATTGAAAAAAGAAGTCAACGATATAAAATCGCTCGTCAACAGACTAAAACCACTTTAAAAATTTGGCCCTATTTGCGCCGGCGAGAAATTTTGGTACCGTTAATTTCCACTATTAGCACTACAGCCTTAATTAATTTGGATGTGATAGTGGTTAAAATGATCGCTAATCCAGATTTTGCTGGTGAATATGGTTTATATAGTTTGTTTGCTAAAATTTTGTTTTACGCCGGCATGCCATTGGTGAGCGTTGCTTTCACTTTTTTTAATAATCCGGAAGAACCGCAACAGCAAAAAAAAATATTTTATTTTGCTGGAGGTTTATTAAGTTTATTTACTTTGGCAATGATGATTATTTATTATTTTTTTCCACAAATTTTAATTACTATTGTCGGACAAGTTCAATATTTAGGTTTGAGCAAGGTTTTGTGGTTGGCAGCGATTTTTGGCGGTCTTTATTGTTTAGTGATGTTACTTTCGCAATATTTAGTCGCCAAAAATCGACGTTTAATTTATTTCAGTTTATTAATCCCCGTTTTACAAGCCGTGGGCATTTATTTTTATCACGGTCAAGCGGCGGAAATTATGCTCGTCAACATTGCGGTTTGTCTAATTTTATTAATTGCTTACACTGTTGGTATTATTGGTAAACGTAATTGGCGAGCCAGAAAACAAAATGCTTAAAACTTTATTCAAAAAATCCTTACTTTATTTCATGACTTTAGTCGGTGGCAAATTACTCACGGCAGTATTTTTTATTGCTTTAGCGAGAATTTTGCAACCAGAAAAATTTGGTGTTATCACTTACTTTATCACTGTGGTCCAAGTGATTAGCGTTATCGCTGATTTAGGTATGAAGCAATGGTATCAAAAAAAGATGGCGCAAAAAAATCAACCCTTGCTTTTATCACAATTTTTCACTTGGCGTTTATTTGCTTTTGACATCATTTGCGTTCTTTTAATAATAGGACAATTAATCTGGCATTTTTTTGCGCCGGAGTTATTAACACCTTTAATTATTGCTTTGTTTTTGGAAAGTTTTATCAGCATTGCCGATGGTTATTATTTAGCCCGCGGAAAAAGTTTAGCCCTGGGTTTCAAATTAATTGCCCGCAATGTTTTGCTTTTTGCTGGTTTACTTTTTATTCGTGCGCCGCAAGATTATCAATTTTTCTTCACCGTTTACAACGCAGCTCTATTCTTAGTTGTTTTAGTTTACTTTCCCTGGCGCGCCCTCAATTGGCAATGGTTTAAAGTCGGGCGCGCCCAAACTTCGTTGCGCTCTGCTCTACCCTACGCTGCTATCGACGATCTAGGTATTATCTATAGCAAGGCCGATAGCTTGATTATTGAAAATCTACTTGGTGCTGCTAGTTTGGGGATTTACGGCGCCGCTTATCGCTATTTAGATGCTTTTAATTTGGTTCCGCAGGCGTTGTTTCATAATCTTTTTCCGATTGCTGCCCGGCCAGGTGGCATTTCTCGTTCACAACTGAAAAAAATGGTGGCGATTATGACTGGTTTGGGTATCTGCGTGGCAGCTGGCATTTTTTTCCTGAGCGATTTCCTGACCACTTTTTTAATGGGTGCCAGCTATGCGCCGGCTGCGCCAATTTTACGTTATTTTTCTTTAGTAATTATCTTGTTTTTTTTCAACGCCCCGCTCAATACGATTATTCAGAGCAGTAATAAAGTGAAAAATTACGTCCCTTGTCTCGCCGCCGTGGTGGCCGTCAACGTCGCTCTAAACTTTTATTTAGTGCCGCAAATAGGCATCATGGGTGCTGTTTACACAATGATAATCTGCGAAAGCAGTTTGGTGATTATTAACCTCGTTTTAGCGCGGAAACTTTAAAAAGAAAGTACGTTTAAGCGTTCTGATATTGCTCCACCACTGGCGCAGCTGGTCCTACGTCAATAATTTTGCCGAAATTTAAATAAGCAACTCGATCGCAAAAAGTTTTCACTTTTTCTAAATTGTGACCAACGTAAACAATGGTTTTTCCTTCGTCCTTCTTAAATTTATCCATTAGCCGAAAACATTTTTGTTGGAATTTAAGATCGCCCACACTCAAAATTTCGTCTACTAAAAGAATATCAAAATTAACGTGTACCGCCACGCTAAAAGCTAAACGCATATACATACCAGAAGAATAACGTTTTACCGGTTGGTCGATTGAATCGCGGATTTCGCTAAAATCGATAATTTCCTCCACTCTAGGAGCGATTTCCGCTTTAGTCATTCCTAAAATAGCGGCATTTAAGAAAATATTTTCTCTACCCGTCATTTCCGGATGGAAACCAGCGCCGAGCTCAATTAAAGGGGCAATAACGCCGCTCACTTTAATCGAGCCTTTAGTTGGTTGTGTCACTCCAGCAATTAGCTTAAGCAGAGTACTTTTGCCCGAGCCATTCGGACCAACAATACCGAAAGTTTCACCTTTTTTAATTTTCAAATCTACATCTTGCAGCGCCCAAAAAGTATCGATGACGTTTTTTTTGCCGCCACTCATTAGCGCTGGCAGCATTTCCTTAAAAGTGCGTTGCTTTTGCCGACGGAAAAGCTTCCATACATTATTAACTGTAATTGCAATTTCTTCAGTCATAGTTAAACGCTATCAGCGAATTGCCCTTCCAACTTTTTAAAAACACGAAAACCGATTAAGCAAGTAATTATCGCCACCACTAAAGCAATTCCCAAGCTAAATAAATTTGGCATCCCACAGCTCAAAATTACTTCGCGATAAGCATTAACGATCACCGCCATCGGATTTACTTGGAAAATCCAACGTAATTGAGCAGGGAAAATTTCCACATTGTACATAATTGGAGTGAGATACATCCATACTAAAACAATCAAATTAAGTAAATACTGGACGTCGCGATAAAAAAGATTGGCGGCAGCAAAAAGTAAACTTAAACCGTAAGTGAAAATAAATTGAATTAAAAAAATCGGAATTACCCAGAGTACATTCCAAGTAATACCTTGTTTGTAAAAAATCATCATCGCAATTAAAATTAAACTCGAAAAAGCGAAATCCACTATTTTGGCACAGAGAGTACTTAAAACGAGGATTTCGCGCGGGAAATAAATTTTCGCTAATAAACCAGAATTACTAACTAAAGACATAACCGCCGAAGTGAGCGAGCTCGAAAAAAGCGTCCATGGCAAAAGTGCGGTGAAAAGGAAAAGCGGATATGGCACGCCGATGGCGCTGGAATGAAAAATTCGCGAAAACACAAAAGACATCACTAACATTTGCGCCAACGGATTAATGATCACCCAGAAGTAACCCAAAACGGATTGCTTGTAGCGTTGCGCTAAATCGCGATTAACTAATTGATTTAAAAGTTCGCGATAACGTTTGGTTTTTATTGCCAAAAAAATCGAATTCATAAGATGATTATAGCATGAACTAAATAAAAAAAATGGGAAATGGGTTATATAATAGGTAGCTATATGACAAGCTTAAAAAATAAAATTTTATTAATCACTGGCGGGACTGGTTCTTTCGGTAATGCAGTTTTGAGAACTTTTTTAGACAGCGATTTAAAAGAAATTCGTATTTTTAGCCGCGATGAAAAAAAACAAGATGATATGCGCAAAAAATACCAAAGTAGTAAATTGAAGTTTTTTCTTGGAAACGTTAGAGAAAAATCGACAATTGACCAGGCGATGTCTGGCGTTGATTTGGTATTTCATGCGGCAGCTTTAAAACAAGTTCCTTCATGCGAATTTTTTCCTATGGAAGCAGTGAAAACTAATATTATTGGCACTGATAATGTGCTTACCTCTGCCATTGAAAATAAAGTAGAAAAAGTTGTTGTTTTAAGCACGGATAAAGCTGTGTATCCTATTAATGCCATGGGCATGAGTAAAGCGATGGCGGAAAAAGTTGCCATTGCTAAGGCCCGCAATCTTGATGAAAAAGGCACTGTTATTTGTTGCACTCGTTATGGAAATGTTTTAGCTTCGCGCGGCTCAGTTGTCCCTCTATTTGTAGAACAAATTAAAAATAAAAACGATTTAACTATCACCGATGGTAAAATGACTCGTTTTATGATGACTCTTGACGACGCAGTAGAACTAGTGATGTTCGCTTTTGAACATGGACAACAAGGTGATATTTTTGTGCAAAAAGCTCCAGCAAGTACCATTGAAACCTTGGCGACTGCCTTAATTGAGCTTTTTCATTCTGATTCAAAAATTAAGGTAATTGGTACTCGTCATGGTGAAAAAGTTTATGAAACTTTAGTAAATCGCGAAGAGATGTCTGCTGCAGAAGACTTCGGACGTTATTATCGTATTCGTTACGATCATCGTGATTTAAACTACACCAAATATCTAGAAACTGGTAAGAAAAAAATTACTAATAGCGAGGAATATACATCTCACAATACCACACGTCTGGATATTCAAGAGACTAAGAAAATGCTTTTAAAAACAACTTTCATTAAAGATTGTTTGTAAAACTTTATGATTAAAGTTGGTATTACCGGTAACACTGGTTTTCTTGGTCAACATCTTAGTCAAGCTATTACTAGTGATAACGAGTTATCTTTAATTCCGTTTTCCAAAGAAATGTTTCTTCAGCAGAAAAATTTCAATCGTTTTGTAAATCAAATTGATTGTTTGGTGCATTTAGCGGCTGTACAACGTGACCAAGAAGAAAATCTTTTAAAACAAAACTTGTTACTTACTAATACCGTGATTAATTCACTGAAAAACAGTGGCAAGCATTTAATTTTTGCTTCTTCTATTCAAGAAAATATCAACTCTGCTTATGGCAGAAGCAAAAAACAATCCAGAGAATTATTTATTGAAGCGGCACAAAAATATGATTTTGCTTTTTCTGGTTTAATTTTACCAAATGTGTTTGGACCTGGGGCTAAACCTGAAACAACTTCCGTCGTAGCTACGTTTTGTGATGCGATAGCTAAAAAAATGCCAACTAAAATTATTGTTGATAAAAAAATATCTTTTATTTATGTAGATGATTTGATTAAACAAATAATTAGTATCATTAAAAACAGATCAACTTTTAGCAGTTATGTTGTCCAGCCTGAAACAAAAATTAGTGTTAAAGAATTATTGAATATTCTTGAACAATTGGATTCTGGTAAAAAACCAGAAAATAGTTTTGAAGAAAAATTAAATTTTACTTTGAATTGGTATTCTAATAACTAACAAACAATTTTCGTAGAGTATTCATTAACCGCACTCTTTTTCGCCAATTTATAGAACGGACTAAAGAAAATACCGTATCTTGAAAAGATTGTTTCAATTGAGAATTGCCTCTTTTTATTTTTCGTTTAGTTTCATCGATTATTAAGCCGTGTTTTTCACAGAAAGTTACAGCTTCTGAAAACCACTCTCCTTTTCCCACGCCGTTAATCGCATGATAAAAACTATCTGGAAGAAAATATATTCCATCACTATATGAAACACGGTAGGAACCCATGATTTCAAAATTCCACGGAGATTCTCCTGCAATTAAAGTTTTTTCTAAAAAATCTTTATTCCAAAAGCCGATAACGTTTGCTGAATATGGCATTCCCTTATTAATGATTCCTAAGTTGTTTTTTATAATGCTATCTCGTGGATAATCTACATTTGATTTAATTTGGCAATGATTAAAACAATTGTTTTTTAAATTAACATAAGTTTTCTGAAATTCTTTATTATTGATAGTTTTGTCTAGTAATTCATCTTCTAATAAAATAAGAACGTTTTTAGTTTTAACTTGTTCTAATCCTTTTAAAAGATTTGTGGACCAATCAATAAACTTACCAGTTTTAATATTTTTAATATTTTGATGTTTGAAATCTTTTTCGTTACTAAATAAATAGATTGGACAAGGACAGTCCAGCCAATATTTATCAAAGAAAAAAGCAAAATATGGCCATAAATCGCTATATTTATCACAAGACAAAATTAAAATTGATAAATCATCAAAATTATTATTGATTTTTTTAGTTGTCATAAAATACTTTTGTTATTCTTGAAAAATAGTTTTTAAACTTTCATGGTCATTCTGAATTAAGGCAGGTACAATACTATCTAATATAATTGGCTGTTCACTGTCAATCTCTATGATTGTAGAATTAGTGGCACGATCGCGTGTAATCCACTGCTTGTTTTGTTTTAATTCTAATTGATTACTATCATTAATAGTGTAATAAGAAGTTAATAAGTCACGGCGAAGCTTGGGAATAATTCCTCCAGCCCAATTATCATTTAAATAAGCTGAGTAATAATAAATTTTTATTTCTTCGCCAATTGGCATCTCTTCATAGATAGCTTTAATTGGTGTTAAAATAATATAACCGCTATATTCGTCAACTTGATCGTAGTAAAAAAAATAGTTATTATTTTCTGTTTCCAAAATATTTTTACAATTATCATTTAATGGCAAGGTACAAACTTGATTAATAGAAAATTCTGAAAAAGCATTTTTAATTACATAAGAAAGCAATTCTCTATCAGAAATAACGTAATAATTATTATCTCTCTGAGATGTAAAAATATTAAAAAATTTTGGCAAATTATCAAAAAAGTTAGTTTTTTTTGCCTGGTTAATTAAAAAACTGTGTTCATCATAGGCTTTATTTACTTGCTTTACACTTGCTAAATTAGAACAATAACTAAAATAAAAAGTTGTTGCACAAATAACCGTCAGCAAAGTTAAAAAGATTTTCTTCCACTTGATTTGATTAAAAATTACATAGACTGCAAGTCCTGCTAAAATGGCTACGCCAAAATACTGGTAATAAACCATTAAATATCCATAACCACTGCGCAGGCCAAACAGCGTAACCAAATCAAATTGATATTTTTCTGACACCGCCACCGGCAAAGCTGGAAAGATCCACAGCGATAAACCTAAAAGGCTTAATAGGCCAACTTGTTGCCAATCTATTTTTTCTTTTTTTGGCGGTAATAAATATTTATAACAGAGGTAAAAAATTAAACCAAAAACAACTAAACTAAAAAATAAAATAGGTAAATTATCTATAAATAGATGTGGATAGTAGCTCATTGCTTCTTGACCAGTTCTGCCCAAAAAAGAGTTTAATGGTAGTGCCGCCATTATTTGCGCGATCCAAGTAGCAATTATTTTTAACGGATTAAAATTAATCGCCGTTCCGTTATAAGCAAATTCTTGTTGCGGGATGCGTAAAATAAATTGCAAAATCGGCGCGGCAAAATAAGCGCAAACGCAAATAATTGCATCAACTATTAATGGCCAGGCTTTTTTTGTCCAAAACTTTTTTGTAACTAACCAAAAAATAATCACCATACATGGCCAGAACATAATATTAGCTTCGTGGCTATTGGCAGAAAGCCAAAAAAATATCAATGACCAAACCGCAGATGATATTTTATTTTTTTGTAAATAATTAACGAAAAAAATTGCACTTATTAAAAAATAAGAAAAAAATAGTTGAAAACTACCAAAATAGACAATAAACGGATCATGATAAGCTCTAATCTGAAATAATAGCGGTAGAAAACATAAACTAATAAAAATATATTTATTTAAATTAACTTTTTTATATAGGCGATATAGTAGATAGACATTAATTAACGTCATGATGACTGTGAAAATGAAGCTCCAAAATATACTAAAAATGTTTAGATATTGCGTAATAAGATTAGGAAAATGTGTAGTTAAGTGAATTCTTCCTCCTGCAGCTGTTGTATATATCGAATTCATAGCTGTGTAAAAAATAGTGGAAAATGATTGCGGACGAAATGACCGTATTGCTCGATGAAAACCCGCATTGTCTCCTACAAAATCTACGCGAAAAATTGGCAATAAAATTACTACTGTTAACAAAGTGATTAAACTTAGTAATAAAATAGTGATTTTGTTTTTGCCAAACCAAGATTTAATTTTTTTCATAAATATGTGCCCGATTATAATAATGCAAAATATTTTTACGATACCAAATAGCCAGAGTATCAATAAAGATTCCAATAACTGAATTAAATTTTACTGCCGTGCTAAATTGATCATCACTGTAATTCAAATTAATTGGTGCTTCGCAAATATTATTAAAGCCACATTGTCTAGCTACCACCAGCATTTCCAAGTCTCCAGCGAATTTTTTTTCTACTAAACGTGGTAAAATTTTGTCCAAAACTTGTTTTTTAAAGATTTTTATACCTGCCTGAGTATCTCGTATTCGTAAGCCAAAAAGAATTCTAATTAGGTAATAATAGCCATCGCTGAGAATTTTACGTTTAGCTGGATAATTAACTTTTGATGCTGGATGACGTTTTGAGCCTACTACAATATCAGCGTCGTACCATTCCATGTGCTCCAGTAGCATAGAAATACCATTTGGATCTATTTCCATACCGGCGTCTAAAAACATCACGTAATCGCCCTTGGCTTTTTTCATCCCCTGGCGAATCGCATAGCTTTTTCCTTGATTTTCTGGATAGGTAACCACAGATACTTTTGGTAAATTTGCTTTTTTAATTTTTGCCGCTGTTTCGTCAATTTCTCCATCTACTACTACTACTACTTCGTAGTCATAGCGAATTTGTTGCAACGCAGCTAATAATTGTTGAAGGTTTTTAACAATTATTTTTTCCTGTTTGTAGCTAGGGATAACAAGAGTGAGAAAGTGATTAGTGTTCATATTCCATCGCAACGAATTGATTTAATTATTTCATCTCCTTAAAAACCAATAAATAATATTTCACTTCATTAAATGGCTCTTTAAATAAGTGAATCATCTCTCCTGTCTTAAAGAATTGGATCCATGATAATACTATTATACGAGGAATAACTAGAAAAATAATTAACCAGCGATTTTTTGCTATTAAAGCGTTGGTAGATACTTCATGCTTGTTATAACAACAATTATAACGTTCCAGATTCTTCCATTCTTTCAATGCTTTTGCGTGTGCTTTTGACCATAAAAAGTGTTTTTTATTTTTTAATTTTTGGAAATTAGCTAAGTAGTCAATTTTTGGTCGGTGAAAAATCACTTCATTTGTTTTTACTAATTTTACGTTGGGATTAAGCTTTTTAATTGCCTCATGAGCGCAAGCAGTGAAACAAATTTTATTTTTTTTGAATAAAAACCAACGGTCATAATAATAACTTTTATTGTTATGAAAATGCCTTTCCCATAACGCGGAAACAATGTCTCCTTTTTTCATTAATTTAGGAATTGCTTTTTTTAGACCCTCACTTAAGTATTCATCTGCGTCTAGTTGCATGATCCAATTATTCTTTGTTTCTCTGTATGAGAAAACTCTATGAATTTCTGCTTCGCATTTTCTTGGTTTTTCAATAAACTTTGCATGATATTTTTTTGCAATTTTTTTTGAACCATCAGTACATTTTCCATCATGGATAATAACAATTTCATTGACCAAACCAGCCGCCGAACGCAAACATCTGTCTAATAATTGTTCTTCATTGTATATTACTAAAACCAAAGATATTGGCTCCATTTTTATTTGCATGTATGCGTTATTTTAACATGAAAGATGTTAAAATAGCGGATAAGTGAAAATTATTTGGTTTACTTGGAAAGATAAAAAAAATCCAGCTGCTGGAGGAGCTGAGGTTGTTAATGATGAATTAGCAAAAAGACTTATTGGCAATGGTCATGAGGTAGTTTTTTTAGTTAGCGGATTTCCAAATGCAGGAAGTAAAGAAACTATTAATGGCTATCAAGTAATTAGAGTCGGAAATAGATTTACTGTTTACCAAAAAGCTAAAAAATATTATCAAAAATATTTGTCTGATTGGGCTGACTTAATAATTGAGGAAGTTAACACCATTCCTTTTTTTACTCAAAATTATATCAAAAAAGAAAAACAAATTCTAATTTTTCATCAATTGTGTCGAGAAATTTGGTGGTATCAAATTTTTTTCCCTCTTAATTTGATTGGATATTTAATTGAACCAATTTATTTACGATTGATGAATAAAAACAAGGTGATTACAATTTCTAAAAGTTCTAAAAATGATTTAAAAAAATATAATTTTAGTGATATTAAGATTATTCCCATGGGCACAAATATAAAACCTGTTCAAAACTTAAATTTTGAAAAGTTCATGCGACCAACTATTCTTAGCTTAGGTGATATTCGACCAATGAAAAGAACTTTGGATATTATTACGGCTTTTGAGTATGCAAAAAGTATAATTCCTGATCTACAACTAAAAATTGCTGGCAGTTCTCAGTCTAAGTATGGAAAAAAAGTTTTGCAAAAAATTAAAAATTCTAAATTTACGAAAGACATTGAATACTTAGGGACAGTTGATAAAATACAAAAAACAAAGTTAATGCAAAGTTGTCATTTAATTGTAGTGACTTCGGTGAAAGAAGGTTGGGGTTTAATTATCTCAGAAGCTGCTTCTCAAGGAACGCCGGCTGTAGTTTACAATGTAGATGGACTGCGAGACAGTGTTGGCTACGGAGAAACTGGGTTTTTGTGTAAAAAAAATAATCCTAAAGAGTTGAGCCAAGAAATTGTTTTTGCATTAAGCAATAAAGAAGTTTATAAACAAAAACAAAAAAAAGCTTATAAGGAAAGTAAAAAATTAACTTTTGACAACAGTTATTGTAAAATTGAAAAAATTGTTTCTAATGGTTGATAATGAAAAATATTAGACTCTCTTTAATTATTCCGACTTTTAATAGTGAAAAGCACCTTGCTGTTTTTTTTAATTATTTGGATAAGCAAAAGTTTCTTAAAAACCAATTAGAAATTTTAATTGTAGATGGTGGCTCTAAAGATAAAACTCTTTTTTTGGCAAAAAAATACGGTGCCAAAATTATAAACAATCCCAGAGTCTTAGCTGAGCCAGGTGTAACCCTCGGCTTTGCAAAAGCCACTGGAGATTTATTAATGGTTCTAGCTACTGATAATTACTTAACCGACCAGAGTTATTTAAAAAAAATGGTTTCGGTTTTTGACGATAAAGATATTGAGGCAGCTATATCAAAAATTGTTAGTTTTCCAAATGATAACTTTTTAAATAAATATCTAAATCGTTTTACTGACCCATTTAATCATTTTGTTTATGGTAATGCTTGTTGCCTGGAAGATTGCGGTAAATATTTCAAAATTAAAAAAAGAAATTCTGAATATATTGTTTACGATTTTAATTCTAAAGTTGGCAAGCCTATTTTAGCTTTTGCACAAGGAATGACCATACGACGTGGCTTTAAAAGAAATACCTTAGATGCCTTTGATGATATTGCCCCAATTTATGATTTAATTAAAAAAAATAAAAGCATTGCTTATGTTTATGATACTTATTTAGTCCATAATAGTTTACATAGCTGCTCGCAATTTATTCGGAAACAAGAATGGGCCACTTTTAATGCTTTGAATAGAAATAATTATGGTATTTCTCATAGAGAAGAGTATTTAACTTTTGGCCAAAAATTTAGAATGAGATTATGGCCAATTTATGTATTAATGATTTTCCCGCCAATTTTATACTCGTGGGTGAAAACTATAGTTAATCTTGAACCAATTTGGCTCTATCATCCGCTAATGTGCTATTTATCTGTTTTCGGTTCGCTAAAGGCAGCTTGGAAATATTATGTAAAGAGAGAAAAAGAAATAACTAGAGATAGGTAAATTAAATTGGAAATATAAAAAATAAAAATCAAGTATAATACTATTATGTCATTTATTCACTCTTCATCCGACGTCCAAACACAAAATATTGGTCAAGATACTAAAATTTGGCAATTCTGTGTAATTTTGCCAGAGGCTCAAATTGGTTCTCATTGTAATATCTGTGCGCAAGTATTTATTGAAAATAAAGTAAAAATTGGTGACTATGTGACCATTAAAAATGGCGTTCAAATTTGGGATGGGATTACCTTAGAAGATAACGTTTTTATTGGCCCTAATGTTACTTTTTCAAATGATCGTTATCCAAAATCTGGCAACAAAAATTACAAATTGGAGCCTAGTTTAGTAAAGAAAGGCGCTTCGATTGGAGCTAATGCCACTATTTTGCCTGGAGTGACAATTGGAGAAAGCGCCATAGTTGGAGCAGGAGCTGTCGTAACTAAAGATGTGCAAGCTGGGACAGTTGTAATAGGCAACCCGGCTAAAGAAATCAATAAGAATTAATCGCGTCAACAATTTTTTGTGCTTCTGCGTCAGTTATCACAGGGCTTATTGGTAAACTTAAGACTTCTTGATGAATTTTTTCTGAGATTGGAAAAGACAAATTCCCC
>JAUNST010000004.1 GCA_030539095.1 bacterium | reverse complement strand
CGCTTCGCTGTTATTTAGTTTAGCTTTAGTCTGGGAATCGAATTGTAAATCATTAGCTGACATCTTGACGAAAACCACGGCCGTTAAGCCTTCCTTGAGATCGTCACTGGTAAAACTTTCTTTTTCTTTCAAAAGCTTGTTTTTGTCGGCGTAATCCTTCAATACTTTATTAAGAGCGGTCCGGAAACCGTTAACATGCGTTCCGCCATCTGGAGTGTGAATTACATTGACGTAAGATTCCAGACGCTCATTGTAGCTATCGTTATATTGCAAGGCCACTTCAACTCCGATATTTTTATTTAATTCCTCGTCTTTCCAATTTGTGTTGAGGTAAAAAACTTGATGTAGGGCTTTTTTGCTGCGATTTAAGTGCTCCACTAGAGAACGAATACCGTTTTCAAAATAGTAGTGACGTTTAATTTTAGCGATACTGTCGGTTAAATCGAAATAAATGCGCGCCATCAAGTAAGCACGATCTTTAATAATGTTAACAATTTCTTTACTCGAGAAATTAGTGGTTTGAAAAATGGTTTTATCTGGTACAAAACTAATTAAAGTGCCTGTCTCAGCGCTGATGAGACTGGGTGCTTGTTCAGGGAACATTTCTAAAAAAGTTTGTTCAGGAATGACTTTGACGTGCGCTAAAATCTCTCCTTGAGAAAGTCCGAGGTAATAATATTGATTATCGCGTTTAACGATGACTCGCATCAAGGCAGAAAGAGCATTGACCGCACTACTACCAATACCATGCAAACCGCCGGAAACTTTATAAGCGGAATCTTCAAATTTGCCGCCAGCGTGAAGTTTAGTCAAAACGACCTCAAGAGCGGAAACGCCGCTACTATGCATATCCACCGGAATACCGCGACCGTTATCAACGACGATAATTTCTTCTTCGCCCAGAGCTTCTGGTTGTTTAATTAAGCGCGCTAAATCTGGGTCGGCTTCTTGGCGGAAAAGACGGATAGTCTGGCCAAAACCAGCGATTGCTTCATCAACAGCATTATCGAGAATTTCTTTGACTAAGTGATGCAAGCCGTGAGTGTCGGTAGAACCGATGTACATGCCTGGTCGTTTACGAACTGGTTCAAGACCTTCGAGGACTTTAATTTGATCTGCTTTATAAGCGTTGGTATTTGCCATAGAGCACAGAGTTTAACACAAACCCTTTAATTTTGCAAGCAGGCAAACACCGTTTTGCAATTAAAACGGGCGATTTTGGGGCATTTTAAGGGCTTAGAGTTGGTAAGTAATCTTGTTCCCCGCCAGCACACTTTATGTGCGTTGGCGGGGAAGGTGCGTGAACAAGCTACGTCAATTGTCTTTTTTCGTAGATGACAATGTCGATGGCGACAAGCATGGGTGCAAAAATGATCAAATCGCGGCAAAGCGGTCGGTAGAGAGATAGGTGAAGCCAGGCAGCAACGAAAATTGTCGCTAGGGTCCAGGAGTCTACTCTGTCTAGTACTCCCCCATGAGAACGCAAGAGGCAAATTTGCCGTCCGCGCCAGTTCACAGTGAAATCTTTAATGCCGAGTTGACGTTTGGTTTGAGAGAAAATGAGGTCGCCGCGGATAGCCAACCAGGCTATGGTGAAGCCTAGAGCGTAAGACGCGTACTGGCTAAAGGGATAAGCCTGGACGAAAATATTTTCGCCGGTTAACGCTGGCTGGTAGTGAATTTGCATGAGCCAGATTAGCAGCGGTAAACCGAAGCTACCGCCAACTAAACCAGCCCAAACGCCAGCCCAAGTTTTGTTAGGTGACCAGATCGGCGCGAAGCGCCGAGTGGGCTTTTTGAGCGTTTTGCTCCAGAAACTCCCCCAGAGATTAGCGCAGACGTCTACCAGACAGTAAGTGCCAATTAGAGCTAGGCAGTACCAGACTGGAAACTTTTCCGCGAGGACGGAAAATCCGATCAGCATGCCTGCGAAGAGTAGTCCCACTTTGAAGGTGGGCGGAAAGTCTTTGTCGGTGTAGCCTGGTCCCAGATAGATACTCCAAGTTTCCCAGACGGCGCCCGCGCAGAGTAAGAGTAAACCCGCAATGAAGCTAATCTTGGTTTGGCAGAGACCGATGACGGCGAAAGCGAAACCGAGGCCGAAGATGGACTTTTTTCCGAGAGTGGTAATTTTTCCCATCTGATTTTCCTCCTTAAATCAGGTTGAGTAAGCTTGTTCAAATGTGAAGAGCCGGGCAAATCATTGTTGAGAATGATTGCTCAAGACTACTTGTGTAGCAGATTATAACACTCAGATAGCTTGGTGAAGGATAAAAACGTATTTTCCAGGCGGAAAAGAAGCTAATTTTTTTTGAATCAAGACACTAAAATGCCGCTTAGCGACGTGACGTTGAGTGGAAAGGCGAAAATACTTTTTGGGAGTAATAATGGCGATTTTGGGGCATTCCAGGCTATTGTCGAGTTGATAATAACAAACGCCAAAAGTGCCAGCCTTTTTTTTCGCCTGCTGAAAAAAAGCGGCTTTGATTTGCCCGCGGAGGTGATTAGCTCTGGCTAACATTACAAAAGATATTATATCATCATCTAGTCCGTGATATAATCGGGCTTATGAATATTTTAATTCCTGACTCCTGGTTACGCGAATATTTGCAAACTGACGCCGATGCAGAAACAATCGCTAGAGAAGTTTCTTTGAGCGGTCCGAGTGTGGAACGGATCGAGCAAATTGAAGGTGAAAGCGTTTACGACGTGGAAATTACTACCAATCGCGTTGACAGCGCTTGTATTCGCGGTTTTGCCCGCGAAGCGGCGGTAATTTTGCAAGTGGCTGGTATTGCTGCCACTTTTAAACCCGCTGGGGAGGAAAAAAGTTTGTCTTTGGAGAAATTTTCTGGAGTAGAAAAATTGCCTTTGCCAGAGGTAAAAATGGAAACAGAGAGTGTTAAACGCATTTTGGCGGTAGTTCTTGATCAAGTGCAAGACGTCCCCACTCCACCCTGGATGGCGAAACGTTTACGCCAAATTGGCGAAAATGTTCACTCTAGCGTAATCGATATCACCAATTATATTACCCATGAGCTAGGTCATCCGTGTCATGCTTTTGATTATGACAAAGTTATGGCTTTAGGTGGGCAAATTATTATTAAAAATGCTCAACCAGGCCAGGAATTTGTTACTTTGGACGGCGAAACTCATCGCACTTTTGGTGGTGAAGTAGTTTTTACTAGCCAAAATGGAGAAATTATTGATTTACCAGCGATTAAAGGTACTTTAAATACAGCGATTGACGAAAAAACTAAACGAGTTTTGTTTTGGCTGGAAAACATGGATGCAATGACGGTTCGCCAGGCTAGCATGCGCCATGCAATCCGTACTTGGGCGGCAATTTTGAACGAAAAAAATGTTGATCCAGCTCTGGCAAGCGAAACGATGGCTCGTGGTTTGCAACTTTTAACTACGATTTGTCAGACTCAATTAGGGAGCATGATTTTAGATCGTTGGCCGGCGGAAAAAGCTATTTCTGCTATTAATTTACGTTTGAGCCGCATTAAAGATTATTTAGGCGTGAGCCTGGATGCGGTAAAAGTGCGGGAAATTTTAACCAGTTTAGGTTTTGCTGTTGAGCAAATCGATGAACAAACTTTAAGTGTAACTCCACCCTCTTTCCGCCAAGTAGATATTACTGCCGAAGTCGATTTAATTGAAGAGGTGGCGCGACTCTATGGTTACCATAATTTGCCTGGTAACTTGGATTTTTCAAGCGTGGCTTTACCTTTTCAACCAGAGATGAACTTTGCTCTAGAACGGAAAATGGTTCATTTTTTGGCTGGTAAAGGTTTAAGCGAAGTTTATACGTATTCCATGGTTAGTGAAAAGTTAGCTACCGCCGAAGGCGGTGCTTTAGAACAAAAATTAAAATTAAGTAATCCTTTAAATGACGATTTAGTTTATTTACGCCAAAAGTTAGTCCCTTCTTTAGAGCAAATTTGGCAACAAAATGAGCAAAAGACGGATCACATTAGTGGTATTTTTGAATTGGCTAAAGTTTACTTTCCAGGTAAAACTGATGAACAAACGCAAGAAAAGGTGCATTTGGCGGTTTTAAGCCCGCGACCATTGCGTCAAGTGCGAGCTTGGTTGGATCAATTATTACATTTGGCTTATTTACAAGCAGATGTCGATGCGGCTGGCGCTATCACGATCGCGGAACAAAAAATTGGCGAAATTGGCGTTTTTGACGAAAAAACATATTTTGAACTTGACTTACATGCTTTAAATCAATTAGCGCGTCGTTATCCGCGCTACCAGATGTTGAAAACTGCCCCGCCAGTCAAGGAAGATTTGACTTTTAAATTAAAAAATGGTCTGAATGTCGGAGAACTGATTAAGCGGATGTTGGCGGTCAATCCCCTTTTGCAACGAGTGACTTTAAAAGACGTTTATCAGCAGAATTATACGTTTAGTTATTTCTACCAGGCGGATGAACCGCTAAGCAATGAACAAATTGCCCCAATTCGAGCGCAAATAGTAAAATTGATGGCGGATGCTGGCGGAGAGTTAATTGGTAAACTAGAATGATCAACTTAAGCGCAGCTTTAGTGATTTTTTTCTCCAGTTTTAACTTATTTTTTATTCTTGATCGGAGTGATAGCTTAATCGGCAGTTGGACGGTTGATTATTTGCTACTAAAAGTTTATTTAGGTCAGCTCTTCTTGCTTCTTTTTTTACTTTTGTGCCTGTGGCAGCAAAAAAATCAGTTTTTTCCCTGGCTAAAAAAGAATTTTTTAGCCATTTCTAGCCTGATTTTTTTGCTAGTGGTTTGGTGCGCGCGCTTGCGCGCGCCTTTAGTGGCTTGGCAACAACTTTTAACTGTTGGTTCTTTAGTCTGGTTTGCGGTAATTGTGCGGAAAAAGTGGCAAAATAGAGCACCAAAATTGATCATTAATACAGTTTGGGCGCTTGTTATCGTACAAAGTTTACTTGCAATTTATCAATTTTGTGCACAAATGCCACTTTTTCCTTATCAGGTTTTAGGTGAAACGAATTTACACGCGGCCAGCGATATTGCCCACGTTGTGTGGGCTGGCCGCTCTTTAATAGCGCCTTACGGCACATTTGCTCATCCAAATATTCTAGCAGGCACTCTAGTTATTTTACTCTGGTGGCTTTGGCGACAAGGGCGATTTTCTGCCTTGTGGCAGAAAATCGCCACTTGCTTGGCCCTTTTTGTAATTCTTCTCACTCAGTCTTGGAGCGCTGGTCTCTTTTTGATTTTGTTGATCTTATCCGGACTTCAGTCCCAAAAAGGGACTAAAGTTCACTATAAGTGGTGGGCTTTAACTTTATTAGTTGTGCTCTGCCCTATAGTTATTCAATTGGGTAGCCGTTTGTGGCCGCAAAATTTAAGTTTCACCAGACGTGCACAGCTTAATCAAGTAGCTGAGCAAATGTTTTTCACTCAACCTTGGCTTGGTGTGGGCCCAGCCCAGTTTACCGCTAATGTAGGCGATTTTTGGCCTGGCAATCAGTTCACCCAACCAGTCCACAATGTTTTTTTACTTTTTTTAGCGGAAACTGGTTTAATTGGTTGCTTGTGTCTGTTTTTGTTTTTGAGATTTACAGTCCAAAAATCGCCTCGATACTGGCGCCGCCTCTTCCCTTCTCCTCTAGTTTTAGCGGCTTGGCTCATTTTTTTATCTTTAGACCACTATTTGCTAACCAGTTTTTGGGGTTTACTTTTGCTCTTAGTTTTCTTGTGATAACTCTGGTCTTTGTGCTATAATGAAGATATGACAGATAATAATTCACCTATGTTTACTGGAAATTTGAATAAAGAGGCGGCGCCTGTATCGACACCGTTGGAAAGCAAAGCCGCCGCCGTGGCGGCGGCGGAAAAAGAACATCAACAGAATGTTCTTTTGGACAATCAAGCTTTAGAGCAAGCGCGCCAAGTGATTAATCAGGCAGAGGCAAATGAAGAAAAACCGGTAGCAGCAGAAACGCAGGCGAATGCCGCTGAAATTGCTTCGGTAACTCAAGAATTGCGAGAAAACTATGTGGAGAAAGCGGCCCAGGAACAGGCTAGAACGGTAATTGATCAAGCGGAAAAAACTGCTGAACCGTCAACGACAGCTGCTGCTAGCGACGAAATCGCCACCGTAGTTGTTAACGGTTTAAAACAAGAAGTAGATAGCGAAAAAGTGATGCAGGCTAATTTGGGCGGTGATCCAGAAACTGCTAAAACTTGGCGCGCTATTTTGAGCGAAAAATTACGGAAAATCATTGATAGTCTTTTGGGAAGAAATAAAAAAGAATTGATAGATCAAGCTAATCAGGAGAAAAAAGTTTAACTTTATGCCCACTGCTGTTGGTTCTTCAACCACTACTCGCTTAATTTCTAATACGACACAAACCTTGACTCAAATTTTATTGATAATTGGTTTGGTAATTTTAGTGATGGCGATTTTTTACTTTGTTTACTATTGGTGGAAAAATCGCCATCGTGAACAAGAGGCGCTCGATTTTGTTAGCCTTTTAATTCGTTTACCGAAGGAAAATGAAGTCAAAATCGACGCTGCTGAGCAAATGTTTTCCGCTCTCCATTCTCTTAAGTTAGATCGCTTCCAGAGTTTGTTTAAACAAGATCCGAGTTTTGCTTTTGAAATTGTGGCAAAGAAAGAAGATATCGCTTTTTATTTAAGTGTCCCTAAGGAATTGCGAGATTTTGTGGAGAAAAATATTCATGCCGCTTATCCGGAAGCGGATATTGCTTTGGCGCCAGAGCCCAATATCTGGACGCAAAATGGTAAAACTGTTTTTACTTATCTTGAGTTAAAATCGCAAGATCGCTATAGCTGGCAAAAAAGCGATCGTTATAGCATTCAAACTTTTAAAAACTTAACTATTGATGGTTTAAATGCTATTACCTCTGCTCTTTCTAAGATGGAAACCGATGAAGGAGCAATGATTCAATTTTTAATTACTCCAGAGGGTGACTCTTTTCGGCAGAAAACTTTGCAAGATATTAAATCGGAAAAAGAGAAAACCGGTGATAAAGAAACTACTTTTGAAGCCGACGGTAAAGAATTGCAATCGATGGAGGAAAAAGTGAGTAAACCACTTTTCCAAGTGAGTATCCGTATTTGTGTTAATAGCCCAGACAAAATTGCGGCTCAATCGCATTTAACCAATATCGTTTCTAGTTTTACTCAATTCGATAGTTTGTATGCGCATTTTGTGGCGGCAAAAATTTTCTTTAAGCGTTTATTCATGGTGAACTTTATTTACCGCTATTCTGCTTTCTGGGGTTCCGCTGATTGTGTGATGCTCAATAGCGAAGAACTGGCGACAATTTTTCATTTGCCAAATAAAAGCGTGGAAACACATCATATTCGTTTTTTGTATGCAAAAAATGCCCCTGCACCGCGAGAAATTCCTACGAGTGGGCTTTTTTTGGGCAAGTCTGTTTATCGTGGTGATACGCGCGATATTTATATGGATTTGGCGGATCGTCGGCGACACATGTACATTATTGGTAAAACTGGTACCGGTAAATCAGAGTTTTTGAAGGAAATGATTTTGCAAGATATTCAAAACGGTGCCGGCGTTTGCGCCATTGATCCGCACGGCGAATTTGTAGAAGATATTTTGCAACTTTTGCCGCCAGAGCGAGCGGAAGATGTTATTTATTTTAATCCTTCCGATTTAGAACGTCCAATGGGCATGAATATGATGGAAGCGGATACGGAAGAGCAACGTCACTTTGTGGTAAGCAGCGTCATTGGTTTGATGTATAAACTTTACGATCCTCATCGAACTGGTATTATTGGTCCGCGTTTTGAGCACGCCATTAGAAATGCCATGCTCACAATCATGTACAAAAAAGGTTCTACTTTTATTGAGTTAGTGCGGGCATTAACTGATGATAAGTTTGTGGAAGAACTTTTGCCTTTAGTAGCCGATCCGATGGTACGTCGTTATTGGACGGATCAAATTGCTCAAACTTCAGATTTCCATAAATCAGAAGTTCTTGATTATATCGTTTCTAAATTCGGCCGTTTTGTCACCAACAAAACTATGCGTAATATTATTGGTCAACCGGTGTCGGCTTTTAATTTTCGTCAGGCGATGGATGAAAAGAAAATTATTCTTTGTAATTTGTCGAAAGGTATTTTAGGTGAGGAGGATGCTAAATTTTTAGGTTTAATTTTGGTGCCGAAGGTGTTGACCGCTGCTATGAGTCGGCAAGATATGCCGATGGAAAAACGGGAAGACTTCTTCTTGTATGTTGACGAATTTCAGAATTATGCCACGGAAGATTTTGCTACCATTCTTTCTGAAGCGCGGAAGTACCGGTTAAATTTAATTGTGGCTAATCAGTATATTAGCCAAATTGACGAACAAGTGCGAGGAGCGGTTTTTGGTAACGTGGGCACAATGGTTAGTTTCCGTGTCGGTGTCCAAGATGCGGAATTTTTGCAACATGAATACGCGCCCACTTTCACTGAAAATGATTTAGCTAATATCGAAAAATATCATGTTTATATTAAAACTATTGTTAAGAACGAGCCAGTGCCGCCATTCTCTATGTCTTTGGAAAAAGACATGAGCGAGGTGGAAGCACGCATGAATCCGGAATTAGCAAAGGCGGTTAAAGAGCTAAGCCGGTTGAAATATGGTAAGAATAAAGCGGAGGTAGAAGCGGAAATTAGCTCACGAGCGCAGTTGTAAAAAGGCGAAACTTATGAATGACGAATTTTTTAGATCAAAAGTTGTTATTGTTACTGGTGCAGCAGGGTTTATTGGCTCGCATCTTTGTGATAAATTGCTGGAGCTTGGGGCGAAAGTTCATGGCTTAGACAACTTGATCACCGGCCAAGAAAGCAATCTTTCTGAGGCGAAAAAAAACCAAAACTTTTCTTTTCATCAAGTTGATTTAAATGATGAGCAAGCTACTTTGGCGGTTTTGCAAAAAATTCAAGCTGAAGATGGTTTAGACGCAGTTTTGCATTTTGCTTCGCCGGCTTCGCCTCCACTCTATCAGCGTTGGCCGACACAGACTTATTTAGTTAATACTTTAGCGCTGCACAACTTATTAACTTGGCTTAAAGAAAATGTGCCTGCGAGTCGTTTACTTTTTGCTGGTACCAGCGAAGCTTATGGCACGCCTTTAGAGCATCCGCAAAAAGAAACTTATTGGGGCAATGTTAATCCTAATGGTCCGCGCAGTTGCTACGACGAAGCAAAACGCTTAGGTGAAACTATTTGCGGAGTTTTTTATCGAGATTTCGATTTCGATACTCGCATTGTTCGTATTTTTAATACTTATGGTCCGCGCATGTCTCTGGCGGATGGTCGAATTTTGCCACAATTTATTAAGGAATATTTGGCAAATGAAAAACTAACTATTTATGGTGATGGTAGTCAAACTCGTTCTTACTGTTATATTGACGATTTAGTGCGGGGAATTTTAACCTTCTTAGCGGCGCCTGATTTAGCTGGAGAAACGATCAATCTTGGTAATCCGCACGAATTTACGGTTTTGGAAACGGCGAAAATTTTTAATGAAGCAGTTGGCCGGCCAGATGACGACTTTCAGTATTTGTGTTTGCCCAAAGACGATCCGACTAGACGTCAACCAGATATCACTAAAGCGCAAAAGTTGCTTCAATATCGACCAACGGTGGAATTTAGAGATGGTTTAAAATTGATGATTGCTAGTTATAAAAAAGAAAATTAATTAAGCGAAAGTTAAAATGGAATTTTTAAATCGTTTTTTCAAGAAAGATAGTCAGGCTGAAAGGCCAGAATATCCTCAACAACGGGAAAAGATAGCTGCCAAAGATATTTTAGCAGCTAGAACTTTAGCTTCAGAAGCTCATCCAGATCATAATGAAGATCGCGCTTGGATGAACCAAGCGCAAGGTTGGTTGGCTGTTTTGGACGGCATGGGTGGTACACATGGTGGCGAGCAAGCCGCAGAAGTGGCTTTACAAACTTTGAAAGAAGCGGCGGCTAAAGATCGTTCTCCTACTACTTACACTGCTGTAGAAGCGCAATTGCAAAAAATGTTGCAATTGGCAAATCAGGAAATCGTGACCCTGCGTCAGCAACCTGGTTTTGAGCAGAGCGGTAGTACTTTAACTATGGCTCGCGTTTATGATGATGAAAAGGCTAAAAGAAAACTTTTAACGATGATTTCTGTTGGTGATAGCCGTATTTACCGTTTCCGCGAGGGTCGTTTACAGCAACTTTCTCAAGATGACGATCTTGTTAATTCTATGTTTGAGCAAAATGAAGCTAATTTGGTGCATTCACGTTTAAATTCAATTACTAAGCCAGAGGATCTCAGCCGCTTATCTTTGCAAGAGCAAGAATTTTATCGGCGCAGAAATGTGATTACTAAGCATTTGGGCATGGACGAACTGCAAGCGCAACCGAAAACGTTGCCTGTTTTGCCTGGCGATCAAATTTTTATTTTTTCTGATGGAATTACGGATAACTTAACTGATCGCGATATGGCGCAAATTATTCAGGAGACTGGCGGCGGTCAACGTTCGGTGGACGTTTTGTTGCAGTATGCTCTTAATGCTAGCCGTGTTGGTAAAGAACAAAATATTCGCTCTAAAAAAGATGATATGACTGCAGTTACTTTAACTGTGGCAAAGGCAGAAGCGCCGACGCCGGTGAGATCAACGGTGGAACAACCAACGGAAAAACGGCAAGCGGTGCCGTTGGAAAGCGCTCAAGTTGAACAAGCTTTAAGACAGGAACTGAGCCAAACAAGCAGTATGGCTGATCTGGAAAGTAAGGTGAGCGAATTTTATCAACGCGGAATTGCTTTTAAAGATTATACGGCTTTGCAAGTGGAACAACAATTGCAAGAAGCGCTGCACCGCTATACTACTTCTGGAGATATTGGATACGCGGCGGCGGTAGTGACTCGTACTTATGGCTTGCGCGAGCAAGTGCGAAGAATTTTCCCAGAAACTTTAACCTTTGCCGCCAATCGAACAAGATAGAAATTAAAATAAATAGAAAGTTTTATGGCAAGAAGAAATTGTGATTATAACAAAGTAGCGATTGTGGGAGCCGGCAAAGTGGGTATGACGGCTGCTTATGCTCTGCTTTTGGACGGAATTGCTAATGAAATTGTTTTGTTTGGGCGTGATGCAAGTAAGTTGACGGGAGAGCGATTAGATCTTGAGCATGCGATGGCTTTAACTTATAAAACGAAGATTGTTGCCACTGATGATTACGAAGATTTGCGCGATACCGACGTGGTTGTTTTTAGTGCTGGTGCTGCTCAATTGCCTGGAGAATCGCGTCTGGATTTGGTCGGGAAAAATGTCAAAATTATGGAAACGATGTTACCTCCTATTATGGCGGTGGCGCCGCGAGCGATTGTTTTAATGGTAGCTAATCCGGTGGACATTCTTACTTATAGAGCTATTAAAATGTGCGGAGTGCCAGAAGGACAAATTTTTGGCTCTGGTACCACTCTAGATACTGCTCGTTTCCGTTTTCATTTAAGCGAATTTTTGCCGGTGAATCCGCGTAGTATTCATACTTACGTTTTGGGCGAGCATGGTGACAGCAGTTTTCCTTTAATTTCTAGCGCTAGCGTTGGCGGCCAAAGCTTGAGTAGTTTCCCCGGTTTTTCTAAAGAAAAAGCTCAAGATGCCTATCAAAAAGCACGCGATGCGGCGGCAGAAATTATCAATAGTAAAGGTGCTACTTATTATGGTATTGGCGCAGCTGTCACCACGATTGTGCGAGCGATTTTGCGTGGAGCGCAAACGGTTTTGCCGGTGAGCGTTCTTGTCCATGATTATTATGGTGTTGATGATATTTGCTTATCTTTGCCAGCGATCATTGATCGTTCTGGAGCAAGCGAGGTGATTAAACCGAGCTTGGATGAAACTGAGCAAGAACAATTGCGTCAAAGCGCTGCCAGTTTGCGCGAATTTTTGACTTAAAGGTCAAAAATTCGCCTTCTCTTCCCTATCGTTGACTTGCTTTTTGTAATTTTTACGTTATAATCGCGCTTTTATGCTCGAAAAGGTATCAAAAGACATCTTATTTAGCTTACCGGCTTTATTATTAGTTTTAATTTTTGGAGGCTGGTGGATTGGCCGTTTATGGACCAATTTAGTACAAGCAGACGAATTAACCGCTTTAAAAGTGATGGTTAATTGGCCTGTCCACGCTGAAGCTGGACAAAGCGGTATTATTAGCCTTTAAACGGCGCTTTTGTGATATAATTGTAAGTTACAAGGAACAAGAAATTTGAAAGGAATTCATGACTCCGTTACCAAAGAATAAGATTACTCGTGCTGAACGTGGTAAAAGACGCCGTGGCAACACACCAACCCTCACTCGCAACAGTAAAACTGCTAAAACTCCTTTGCACAAAGATAAAGTGGTGCAGAAGATGAAAATGTTGTTTAAACCAGTCAAAAAAGTAGATGAGCAAGAGCAAAAAGCTAAATTAGCAGAAAAACTGAGTACTAAAAAGGTAAAAAAGAGTAAATAATAATGTCCGAGGAAGCTTTAGTTCAAGAAAAAGCAGAAAAACCGGTCGATCATCGTCATTTGGAGCGGATGGCTTTATTGCAGGCACTTTTTGTAGATGAATTTCCTCATCAAAGTTGGGATAAGTTAGAGATTAAGTTTAACCATCAAACTCTAGAGGAAATTCGCCTTCATAAAGCTGAATATGATCAAGAGATTGCTACTATAGCCAAAGAACGACCGCTAGCAGAATTGGCAAAAATTGATTTGGCAATTCTGCGCTTAATTTTGCACGAAAGTAAAACTAAAGCGACGCCGGCCAAGGTTTTGATTGACGAGGGAGTGGAATTGGCTAAAGATTTTGGTGGTGAAAATTCTTATGCCTTTATCAATGCTGTTTTGGAAAAATTATTATTGAGTGAAAAGGATAAAAAGACAGATGTCAGCGATTGAACAATATACTAGAGACGATGTCTTCAATTTGTTACGTGATCTTTTAGTTGAGTTGACGGATAATCGTTTTGAAGATATTCGGGAAAATTCCTTGATTTACGGTGAACTGAATTTGACTGAATTTGATTTGCAACGAATTGTAAAACAAATTGGCGCTCAAATTGAGCTTGATGTTGACGAAATGTTGGCTGAGGTGGCAAATGAACAAATTGTGACCGTAGCTGATCTTTTGGATTTGATTATTGATGAAAAAGATTTAGGTTAGTTTTTATGTTAGAAGTTCCCAAGTTTAAAAATGAACAGTTATTAAAAACGGCTCTTACTCATCGCAGCGCTTTGAACGAGCATCGTTTCGAGAAAGTGGAATCGAATGAGCGTTTGGAATATCTAGGTGATGCGGTTTTGGAATTAATTACGACTGAGTTTTTATATCATCGCTTACCTGGAACGCCAGAGGGAAAATTGACGGCGATCCGGAGCGCTTTGGTGAAAACTACAACTTTGAGCAAGGTTGGTAGAGAGCTTAATTTGGGACAAATGCTCTATTTGAGTAAGGGCGAGGAGATTTCTGGTGGTCGCGAAAATGACACTTTGCTGGCGGATACCGTAGAAGCAGTTTTGGGAGCCTTGTTTTTGGATCAAGGTTTAGACATAGTACAAAAATTTGTGCAAGAGGCAATTTTGGTGCGTTTTGATGAAGTGATGAAGAAAAAACTTTATCGTGATCCTAAAAGTAGCTTACAGGAAGAGGTGCAGGCTTATGGCTTTGAAACGCCAGCCTATAAAGTGATTGCTGAGAGCGGTCCTGATCATGATAAGTCGTTTTCTGTAGCGGTTCTTGTTGGCGGTCAAAAAGTGGGCACTGGCAGCGGTAAAAGTAAACAAGCAGCGCAACAGGCAGCAGCTTTGCAGGCGTTACATGAAGTAAATTTTTCGACTTTACGTCATAAATAAATTCCTCTTGAGAAAGAATAAAAATAGGTTATAATATAGCTTCTTAAAACGAAAGAAAGACCAAATTAAATATGTTGAAAATCAAATTAACTCGTTTAGGTAAAAAAGCTGAGCCACGTTATCGAATTGTGGTCAATGAATGTCGCGATAAACGCGATGGTCAGGTAGTTGATACTTTAGGTTTTTACCAACCAGCAGAAAAGCCAAAAAAATTGGAATTGAATATCGCTCTTTTTGAAGAATGGTTGAAAAAAGGTGCTCAACCAACAGAAACTGTGGCTTTTCTTTACGACGTAGCGAAAAAAGGTAAAGGTTTCCCAGAGGGTAAACCGAAATTAAGTAAAAAAGCGAAAGCTAAGGCTCAAGCCTCTAAAGAAGAAGCTGCTCCTGCCGCTGAGCCAGTGGCTGAAGTTGCGGAACCTCAAGCTGAAGAGCAAACCGCCGCTGTGACTGAATAAATTCATCTTAAGTAACAAATAAAAAAGGAGAAAGGTCCAATCCCAAAATGAAAGAATTGTTGCAATACATGGTGGCTGGTTTAGTTAATCATCCAGACGAAATTGTTATTGACGAACAGGTCTTACCAGATGGTTTGATCATTTTATCAATTTCTGCTAATCAAGAAGATTATGGCAGAATCATTGGTCGTCAAGGCATGCTTATTCGCGCTTTGCGCACCATTATTAAGGCTCGAGCGATTAAAGAAAAGAAGAAAGTTATGGTGCGAGTGATGACAGAAGATCAACCACAGACTGTGGAAGTTGCTGCTGATCAAGATAATAAAACTGAATCAGTGGATGAAGTTTTACAAGAATCGGCTTTAGACGATAATTTGCTTTAAAAATAAGTTGAAAATTTTATGCCCCGCTCTTCATGAGCGGGGTTTTTCGCCAAAACGTTCGAAACTATTACTTTATTAGGTTGAACCCCGTTCTTTTGAGCGGGGTTTTTCGCCAAAACGTTCGAACCTATTACTTTATCAGGTTGAACACCGCTCTTTTGAGCGGGACTTTGTTAATTCGGATTGGTAGTGTCAGTTTGATCTTGGTTAAAAATTCCGTTGAGATTAGTGTTGCCGAAAAGGTCAACCTTGCCACCGATAATGTCTTCTTGATTAAGATCGGATATATTTAGAACTCGGAATTGATCTAAGTTGTTAATTAAATCTTTTTCTTCGGCATTAAGAGTTGGTAATGGCTCATCTAGTTGAGCAATGACATTAGGATTGAAGTAGTGAGCCATAATTTCTAATTTAGCCGAAGCGTAGCCGAGCAAGCTGTTACTAATTTCGGCATAAGTGACGCTACTAAGCGGAGTCACATTTTCAATTTGCTGTAAAAAATTAGCAATATTAGCGTAAGTGCCGTCGGCTTCGATGGAAATTGAAAATCCTTGAGCTTGCTGCCTAAGGGTGGCGTTAGAAAATTCACTGGTGTTAATTGTAGTATCTACGGTACTGGCCAGTCCAGCAGCTTCATTCCCTTCTGCTCTTAGTCTAGCAGACGGTGTCGCAATTAATCCTGGAGAATATTCGTAATTGGTAAAAACGATATTATTTTCTTTACCTAGTTCGTTAATAGCATAAAGAACTTCTAAGAAAGGATTGGTGCTACTCAGTAAACGATTAAGAGTTTCTGCTTGAGCAAATTCTGGATCATTGACTAAATCCTCAATTCTAGCAAGCTTTTGTTCAATAACGGCAAGGTTGTTTTTGTCTTGGCGCAATTGAGCTCTTAAATCTGTAATACGGCCAAATTCCGGAATGATGCCAAAAATGGCCACAGCTAGCAGACTGAAGAAAAAGATCAGCGATAAAAGCAAATAACTTCGGTTACCTAGAGTTTTGAGCTGGTAATTCAAGTCTTTTTCGTTTAGTTTTTTAGTTTGATCGGCCATATTTATATTTCCAACAAAATCTTTAAAGAATAAGTGCCATTACCCAAACGATTAAGTGAGAGAATTTCTACACTCTGAAAAGTTTTTTGAAAGTTCTGATCTTGAATCAGACTAAAAAGTTCTGGCAAAGAAAAAATACTATTGGAACTTACGGTTAGCTCAAGGGTGTGAGCTTGATAGTCATAAAGGGATTCCGTAATGGCAGTATTTTTTCTGGTAAAGTATTGATAGGTGGAAACTAAAGCTTCTGTGCCGCCAGCTCTCTCCTCTGTTAGGTCAACCAATTTTTGTAATTTACTGTAAAAAATAAGATAACTTTTGGTTCTTTGGTCACCACGCAAAATATTATTTTCAATTTCTGCTCTTTGAGTAGCTACTTTATCAATTTGATTTTGATAATATTGCGAAACGAGAAGTAAAGTGATGAAAAGCACTACCACAATGACGCTAATTGTAACTATTAAGAGGAAAGAGCGCCGATCTTCTTTCGTTCTCTGTTCAAGCTGATTCTTATTTTGTTTAAGAAAGTTGATATCTTGGCTCATGTTACTTTTTTTTAGCTAGACCGACAGCCACTGGATAAAGAAGATGATCTTTTTCCGGGATATTGCCTTGAATATTGGCGAAAATATCCATTGGCGCAATTTCTAAATTAAAATTAGCAGCTAATACCTCTGGAAAACCTGGCATCATTGCGCCGCCGCCGGCAAAATATAAACGTGAGAGAGTATTGAGGTTATTTTTATTATTGTAAAAGGTGATGGTATTTTGAATATCACTAATAATCGTTTGCACCAAAGGTTGAATTACTCTGGCAATTTTGCCATCGAAATGTTTGGGATCAATGCCATAAGCTTTTTTGTATTCCTCTGCTTTGTCTTTAGGCAGGTTAAAAGCTGTCATCAGGGCGCGGGTAATCATGTCGCTGCCATTTGGATGAGAAATAGCCAGATTTAATTCATTGTTTTTAACAATGACTAAGTCGACACCGCTAGCTCCAAAGTTGATTGTCATTTGTGCTGATTCCCCCATTTGCATAGGTAAATTTCGGAGAGTGGCAATCGTTTCGGTTTCCATTAAGTTTGGTTCTAAACCAGCAATTTTTAAGCCTTCCAGAATGTTATCTAAGTCTTGTTTATGGATACCAATCAATAAAACTCGCATATTGGTAACTGCTTCATCCTTTTTTTCTGGTCGGTAAAGCACTTGATAACTAAGAGCCAAATCTTCTTTGGGAATAGGAATATATTGTTGGGCTTGCCACTGAATGGATGTGGCTAATTCTACGTCGGTTAAAGTTGGAATTTCTATAATTTGAGTGGAAGTGAATTTTTCCGGCATAGCCAAACGAATATTGGTGCGAGGGATTTTATTTTGAGTAAAGATATCGTTGAGATAATTAGCAAAACTATTTATTTGTTGTCTATCTTTGGGAATAGAAAAACCGGTTGTGTTGTTGGTAACGAGTGTTCTTTCTAGATTACCTTTTTTATCAGTAATGACGATTTTTGTCAGTGCTGATCCTAAGTCTAAACAAACACTGCTGGCTGAATTGAAATTAAGTTCAAGCATATGTCTCTTTCTTAATTATTGCTGCGCTGAGATATCTCCTGAACCAGCGAAGAGAGCGTAATCCATTACTGCTGGTGCGGCTGGTGTGGTTTGGCGCAGTTCGACTACGCGGGCTTGTTCGGTGCTGCTATCTTTAGCGGCTGAGCGAGTAACGTTAACTAAACCAGGAATTTTAAGATAGGTGTTATTGAAAAGAGCTTTAATACGAATATAGCCGCCATCAGAGAGGGTGATTTGGTGTGGACTAGTTTCGGTATTAGAAAGGGCGATTTGGCATTTATTACGATATGGGTTAGTTCCGCCTACGGCTTTGGTGTATCCAGTATATTTGCCATTTGCAACGTCGCAATCATTACATGCAAGAGGATAATAGTCGACAGTGGTGTTGCTATCAGTACCCTTATAGTGACTTAAAAGTAGAGCCGGGTGATCGTTCGGATCGCTACTTGTTAATTCCCACATAATTTCGAGACTGCCAGTGCTTGGTATTGCCATTTCCACCGAGTCACCTTCGCTAAGCAAAATCGAAGATTCGTCGGCGATACTGCTAGTTACTTGAACCGTGCTATTATCGCCGCCAGTTTCCAAGCCGCCTTCGGCGGCGTTGAGAGCTTGAGTAGACTCTTCACGCTCAATATTTTCAACTACTTCTTTAGTAACTTGGTTAGAAACTGATAAACCAAGCGCAAAAAGGACCGTGGTGACGATGATAGCGATAATACCGGCTTGGGCTGAATGTCGATAGGAAAATATTTTCATATGTGTTCATCTTAAACTATTTTTTGAGAAAATGCAAGCCTTGATACATGCTTTTGTGCTATAATAACGCCATTATGAAAAAGACAGTTCAAGAAAAAATCAAACTAACTCAGGAAAGCTTTACTAACCTGGAAAAAGAATTAGCAGACTTGCAAGAAAATCAATTACCGGCAGTGGTGGATCGGATTGCTAAAGCTCGTGAGCAAGGAGATTTATCGGAAAATAGTGAGTATAAAGACGCTAAAGATCAACAGGAATTATTGGAAGTGCGGATTGGCGAAATTCAGGAAATTTTAGCTAAGGCGCAAATTATTAAAGCTGCCAAAACGGACAATTGCGTCGGCGTTGGTTCGAAGGTGACTTTGGCAACCGCAGATAACAAAACTTTTACTTACACAATTATTAGCGAATTTGATAAAGCAGCTATTGATAGTGATACTTTATCGGCCGTATCCCCTATTGGTGTAGCTTTAATGCAAAAACAAGTTGGTGATAAAGTTGCTGTCCAAGTGCCAGCTGGTGAGAGAATTTTTACAATTAAAAAAATTGATTAAAATGTCGAGAATTGAACAAACAATTGAGGCAAAAAAAGCTAAACGTTTAGCTTTGGAAAAATTAGGCGTAGTAATTCACCCCTACTCTTTTGCTAAAAAACAGTCTATCGTTCAGGCAATTGCTGCCGTAGATACAAACGAAGCTGTCCAAACGGCGGGCAGAGTGATGGCTTATCGTGCTCATGGTAAGGTAGTTTTTTTGGATTTGTTGGACCAAACCGGGAAAATTCAAGTGATGCTGCATCAAGGACGTTTATCGGAAAAACAATTTGAGATTTTAAGTTTGGTTGATCCAGGAGATTTTTTAGGCGTGAGTGGTTTGGTAGAAAAAACTCGCACTGGTGAAATTACTATTATTGCTGATAACTTGGAGTTTTTAGGTAAGTCATTGCGACCTTTGCCGTCGGAATTTAATACCGCTTCCGATAAAGAAGCGCGCTTCCGTCAACGTTATTTAGATTTATTGATTAATGTGGAAGCGCGCCAGGTTTTGCAAAAACGCTGGCAGATTTTGCGCCAATTACGGGCGTTTTTGCAAGAACAATTAGATTATACGGAGGTCGAAACTCCGATTCTGCAAACTCTTTATGGTGGCACTAATGCAAGACCGTTTACTACACATATGAATTCTTTAGATGCAGATTTTTATTTGCGTATCGCGCCAGAACTTTACTTGAAACGTTTATTGGTCGGCGGCATGGAAAGAATTTTTGAAATTGCGCGTAATTTTCGTAACGAAGGTATTGACCAAACCCATTTGCCGGAATTTACGATGGTGGAATGGTATCGCGCCTATGGTGATTACCAAACTATGATGGACGAAATTGAAAATTTGATTAAGTTTTTGCAACGACAAATTAATGAGAGCGACCAATTGAAAATTGGTGAGCAAGAAATAGCTTTAATTGAAAAAGATGAACATGGACAAGAGAAAAAGTGGCCGAAATTAACTATGAGTCAAGCTTTGCAAAAATATGAGCAATTGGATGTGGAAACTTTAACTGATGAGCAATTACAAAAATTATTAACTGAAAATAAATTGAAACCGATTGGTGCGTTTTCGCGCGGCAAAGCAATTTTTTCTCTTTTCGATCACTTAGTGACGAAAAAATTGCTTGCCCCCACTTGGATAATTGATTATCCAAAGGATGTTTCACCTTTGGCGAAAACGCATCGTCTTAATCCGGATTTAGTAGAACGTTACGAACTTTATATTGGCGGCAAGGAAATCGCTGATGGTTGGAGCGAAATTACTGATCCTTTGGAACAGCGAGCTCGTTTTGAAAATGAGCAGCAGCGTATGCGCGAGGGTGATGACGAAGCTCAGCCTTTGGACGAAGAATTTTTGACAGCTATGGAATATGGTTTGCCACCGTTGGGTGGTGTCGGTTTAGGCATTGATCGTTTAGCCATGCTGTTGACAAATACTTGGTCGATTAAAGAAGTGGTGGCCTTCCCCACTCTTAAAGGTCTAGAAAATTAAATCATGTTGGACATTAATTACATTCGCGAACATCAAGAAGAAGTGAAACAAGCGGCAGCTAATAAACAGCTGGATCCGCAGGTGGTGGAACAATTCTTAGTTTTGGATCAGGAGCGCCGCCGACACTTGCAAGAAACAGAACATTTGCGCGCCCAGAGTAATCAAAACGCTGCTACGATTAAAAAGTCTTTAATGGAGCATGGTGGTAAACCGGATGCGGATTTAGTAGCTAAAGGCAAAACTTTAAAAGAAGAGCTTAAGGTTGCTGAGGAAAAATTGAAGGTTTTTGATCAGCAATTTAAGGAAATGAGCTTGCAAATTCCCAATGTGCCGGCAGAAGACGTGCCACTTGGCAAAGATGAAAGCGGTAATCAAGTAGTACGACAAGTGGGTGAAATCAAAAAATTGCCTTTTACGCCAAAGAGCCATGAAGATTTAATGCTTAATCTGGATCTATTGGATATTAAACGAGCAGTTCAAATCGGCGGCTTCCGCACTTATATGCTCAAAAAGCAAGCCGTGGTTTTGGAACAAGCTTTGTTGAATTATGCTTTAAAAATGATGATCGATGAAGGTTTTACCGCTTTAACGGCTCCAGTTTTAGTTAACCGAGAAGCAATGGTGGGCACCGGTTATTTCCCTTGGGGTCAAGAAGACCATTATTATACTCAAGATCAACAAATCTTGGCTGGCACAGCGGAAGTAGCCTTGACTAGTTTTTACGCTGGAGAAACCTTAAATGAACGCGATTTACCAATCAAGATGATTGGCATTTCCCCTTGTTTTCGACGTGAGGTTGGAACTTATGGCAAAGATACAAAAGGAATTATTCGCGTTCATCAGTTTAATAAGGTGGAACAGGTTGTTTATACCATCGCTAACGAAAAAGTTACCCGCGAATGGCACCAAAAAATGGTCGGGTTTGCGGAGAAACTTTTGCAAGATTTAGGTTTACCTTATCAAGTTTTGTTGATGTGTACTGGCGATATGGGTGCTGGTCAGCGCAAAAAATATGACATTGAAACTTGGTTCCCTGCTCAAGGGCGTTATCGCGAAACTCACAGTGCTAGCTACTTTAACGATTTTCAAGCGCGACGTTTAAATATTAAATATCGGGCTAGTGATGGTACAGTTAAATATGTCTATACTCTAAACAATACTGTCGCTGCCTCCCCTCGCCTGTTGGCGGCAGTCGTGGAAAATTACCAACGCGAAGATGGCTCGGTGGTGGTGCCGGAAGTCTTGCGGCCGTTCACTGGCTTCGAAGAGATTAAAGCAGTTAAGTTAACTTAAGTAAAATAATTATAGGATTAAAATTATTAGCAGTCAAATTCATTGACTGCTAATTTTTATGGGCGAAAAATAATGCTGGTGTATAGCCATTATTTTTCGCAAACCTCGACAACGGCTCGGTGGCAGTTATTAGGCGGCGGTCAAATTTTAGTTTAGGGGAAAAAGATTAGTTAATGCTCCAGAGTAGTAAAATTCGTAGCCCAAACGACCGAAAGAATAAGTCTGGTTAAATAAATTTATTTTACTGCCGCCTACTTTAGGAGTAGCGTTTGGCTCGGATTGCGGAAAGCCCACATTGTAAAGGGTGACTAAAATTTCTGGACGATCGTCGATCGGAAAACCAGCCGCGCGCCATTGAGTAATAAACTGTTTTAAATATAAACCGGCATACAGATAAGAATAAAACTGATTATTCTTATCTGTGAGGCGCGCGTAACGCTCATTGCCCACATCGCTAGTTTTGAAATCGAGCAGATGCTCATATTCTTCACCTAAATAGTAAGGAGAATTTTTATCTTTTAAGTGAGCTTCGATTTCACTAGCGGTACTAGGTTTGATGCCCATCGTGCCCAATGAAATTGTGTTCGAGTTAGCTAGAATTTTCATTGGCGAAAAAAATTGTTTAAATAATTCTCTTTGAGAATTGAAGAGTCGCACTTGTTCACCGATCAAACAAGAAGTAATTAAACGGGCATCGACGCCAGTGATGGCTGCTGCTTGTTGAATTTTTTCTGCGTCTTTGGCAATTGCTTCTTGTAAAACTGGCCACTGTTCTTGATCTTGCCAAATGAAAGCACTTTGGGCCTGATTTTGAGCAGCTGTTTGCGCTTGATCGAGCAGAATTTCTTCATTGAGCATTTGCGCATTAAAATTATCTAGGCAAGTATCAAGTTCAGCTTGCCAATTATCCTGATTAATTGTGAGACTGCTTTTGAGCGCGGTAATCATTTTAGTAACTAAACCAGTATTTGCCGTTTGCTGATATTGCTGCAAAATGTTTTTGACGTTGACCGGATAAAACTTATTTAATATTTTTAAAGCACATAGATTCTGTTGCTGCAAAGCAATTTTTTCTTTTTGTGCTGCTGCTTGAGCATAAATTTGCTGAAGTTCTTGTTCGTCGCTCAAAATGGTACCGTTGGTTTCCAATCTAGCACTTTCCGTAGTTGCGCCTAGAACTTGCGTTTGGTAATTATTGAGCATGATTTGTGTGGCATTGAATTCCGGATCAAACTGGTCGATTTCACCTTCAACATTGGTCCAGCGCATTTTGACGGCCAGGAGTACGCCTAAGAAGACGGCGCCGACACCGGCTAAACTATAAGCGGTACAGTTAAAAGCAAAAAGCCATGGATGTTGTTGGAGCTGGTTTTTGAAGATTCGGCGCCAGTTGTCTTTGGTGATTAAGGTTTGCTCCACTTGCGTGGTGCCGGCAAAAATTAGTTTAACAAAATGTGCTGGTAAGCAAGCAGAAGAACGCATAACGCTTATTTTCTCATTTTTGCCTCAGAAAATCAAGTATAATAGCGCTTATGTTTTATTTTATTGTTACTTATGGTTGTCAGGCGAACAAAAACGAAAGCGAGCGGCAGGCAACTTTTTACGAGCAAAAAGGTTTGCAGCCGACGCAAGATTGGCGAGAAGCTAGCTATATTTTTATTAATACTTGCAGCGTGCGTAAGGCAGCGGATGATCGTGTTTACGCTCTTCTCAATCAAATGCAAACTTATTTTTTTGACCAGATTATTAGTAAAGATGAACATGGTCAAAAACAAACTCGTTGGCAATTGAAAACTGGGCGGCAATTGCCAGAAGTAGTTTTAACTGGTTGCATGTCTCGTTATCAAGATAAATTATTGAAAAAGTATCCGCTCTTGAACAAAGTTCAAGAGCCGTCGAGCGTCAGTTTTGATTTGTTGCCGAAACGCAAAGATCAAACTCAGGCGTTCGTACAAATTAGTATTGGCTGTAATTCTTTTTGTACTTATTGTGTGGTTCCTTATGCTCGTGGCAGAGAGAAATCTCGTTCGTTTGAAGACGTAATGCGCGATGTTCAGCAAGCGGTGGCAGATGGTTATCACGAAATTACTTTGCTTGGTCAAAACGTTAATTCTTGGGGTTTGGAAAAAGTGCAAATTGGTAGTCGTAAAGCTGGTTTAGCTGCGGCTAAATTAGAAAATTTGCCCCAAAATCGCGATCAGTATCACGCTTATCGCGGCATACCACCATTTGTGAAACTTTTACGCGCTATTAGCGCTATCGAAACCGTGCAAAAAATTCGTTTTTTGACCTCTAACCCTTGGGATTTTTATGACGAATTAGTCGAAGAAATTGTGACTAATAAAAAAATTGATCGTTTTTTGCATCTGCCTGTTCAATCTGGTAGTAATGCGGTTTTGCAAAGAATGAACCGCGGTTATACGCGCGAAAAATATCTTAATTTAATCCAGCGTTTACAAAAAGCTGATCCGGAAATTACGATTGGCACAGATATTATCGTCGGTTTTGGTAATGAAACAGAAGCGGAGTTTTTAGAAACGGTGGATTTAGTTAAGCGAGCTCATTTTATCATGGCGTTTGTGGCGATGTACTCCCCTCGCCCAGGCACAGTAGCGGCAAAAATTTATCCGGATAAAATTCCTTTTGCTGAAAAAAAACGCCGCTTCGAAATTTTGGACAAAATGATTAATAAAGATCAGTTGGATAAAAGACCAAAAATAGTTTAATGCTAAAAGAAGAAAATTTCGCTATTATTTCTGTGATTGGACCGACGGCGAGCGGTAAAACTGCTTTAGCGAGCAATTTGGCGCGCCATTTTTTGGAAAAAGGGCGCGCCGTAGATTTCGTATCTTTGGATACGAGGCAAATTTATCGCGCTTTGCCGATTTTAAGTGGTGCTGATCCTGATGAACTGCCTCAAACGGAAAATTTGCAGACTTACAACTTATTAACTAAAGAAATTGACGAAGAGTGGTCTTTAGGTGAGTTAGTGCGGGAAACGCAAGAGATTATTGCGCGAGCAGAACGAGAAAATCGTCAAGTTCTTTTGGTGGGCGGCACTTTGCTCTATCATCAACGTGTTAGTGAAAATAACGATTTGACGCAAGTGCCGCCAGATGATAATCTGCGTTTTGCGGCAGAAAATATGAACCTGGCTCAACTGCAAGACTGGTTGAAAAAAATTGATGAGAATGAATTTTTTTCTTTGAATGAAAGCGATGCCCAAAATCCGAGACGTTTAGTGCGTAAAATTGAAATTGCCATTTATGAAAAAATGCATGCGGAAAAATTAGCGACGCCAGCTTGCCACAAAACTTATAAACATTACTACGTTCAACCGCATTATGATTTTGCGTCGTTGGCAAAGAAAATTACCGAACGAGTGCAAGCACGTTTTATTGGTGGAGCTATTGATGAAGTGCAAGCGGTGATTAGAAAAGACGCAGAAATTTTGAGCAATAAAAATTGGTTATCTCGTATGCCACTTGGTTTTCGCGAAATTGCTCAATATTTAGCCGGCGAGATTGATGCAGCTGAATGCCAACGTTTATGGAGCTTGCATGAATGGCAATACGCTAAAAGACAAAAAACTTTTTTACAGAAATTACTTCTTGATGACCACACCCACTTGGTCGATGAGCGGGAAATCTTGACGGACTAAATTCCAAAATTTTTCGCTGACGGTTGCCGAGTAAACGGAATTATTAGTTCTTTCCATACCACCGCAGAGTCGTCTTTCGTAGGCACGAATAATTCCAATAAAATCACGACCAAGACGATTGAATTGTTGACGATTTTTCTCTGGATTTGCTGCAAAAAGTTGATGCACACGAGAAAAATCGTCGTAGAGTGCTTTTTGATTTACTTTTAATAAGTCGTAAGTTTGTTGTGTTTTGGTTTTTGCCATGTGGCCGCTTAGGGACTCGAACCCCAGACCTACCGGATGTAAACCGGGCGCTCTAACCAACTGAGCTAAGCGGCCAAGGTGTTTATTATATCATGTGTCGAGAAAAATTAACGCTTTTTCTTATTTAAGCGAGTTTTGACAATTTTATACTGAGGTATGAAAAATGTAATTGCAAAAGCTCCAAGCAAACTGGCTAACATGAGAATACTGCCAGTTTGCCATTCTAAACTAATTTGCCAATCAAGATAATTAACTTGTTGACTCGTCCACTGACTAAAAAGCACAGCATTTTCTCCCAAAAGTTGGTTAATTAGCTCAGTTACACTTTGTTGCAAAGTGGCATTGATATTGCTGACAAAATTAGTATTCCAATTTGTGAGAGAACGGCTGAGGAATGAAAGAAAAATGACACTGGCAGAAACGATAGCAGTAGGAATACCGATCATAATGAGAGAAACTATTTTATTAATTTTGGGGAAACATAAAAAAATGATGGCGATTACAATTAAGGCAAAAGTAAAAAGTGACACTAAATTAGCAATTTGCAGATCTTTTTCTATGCGAGCAATCGTTTCACTTATAACCAATGATTCTTGCCGTGTAGCAACCACAATATTATTAATACTAGTGATAATTTCGCTAGCCTGAGTGACAACGTTGGCTGTTCCTTGCAACACGTTTTGGATGTCGAGAGCGTATTGTGGAAAATATTTAATTAAACTTGCTTCCAACTGTGGACTGCTAATGAGAGTAGCTGTTTGCGGGCTGATTAATTGAGTAGCTGTATCTAAATAACCGTAATTTTGTAAAGGATTGCGTAGAATTTGCAAAATTTGGTAATTGCCGATTTTGTAGTCGGCGATTTTTTGACCAAAAAAATTGAATTGATCAAGTTGTTTGGCGGTCAAAAAATCGGAGATTGCCACAGTAGTAACAGGCGTTTCTTCTGGCAAAATAACTAAATTCCCGCCAAATGGTCCATTTAAATTTAAAGATGTATCTATTTGAATAAAGGGCCACCAAAAACTGATTAAAGCAATAATTAATAAAAGAATGGCAAAAATTCTGGTGTAAACTGTCCGTTGCCGAATGGTTGTGGCTACTTGATCGCTAGCGGCAATTAAGTTTTGACTCAAATTTTTTGGTGACGATTTTTTCTTCATGCTTTTAATTTTAACGGTAAGAGAAAAAGAAATTGGTCCGTCAAAACATCAAAAAATAATTAAAAATAAAGAAGCACGAGCTTTAGTTCTTCTCGTGCTATAATCGTCACTTAATTAGCATCGTTATGATCGATACGAAAAGCTGTGTTGCTTATGATGAGTGCTATGAGCTCTGGAACAATGAAAAAGGAGGAATTTTCGGTGCTTAAGTTTCGCTTTAGTGGTAATGTCTCTGGTCTACGTTCGGCTCTAATGCGCTTGGACGAAGTGTCTGTTGATGAGAGTGGGCAAACTTTTTGTCGTTGCTGCCGATGTCTTGCCAGCGCTTTGGTGCAAAAATTTAGCGATGGCAAGTTCGTCAATAAAGACGATTTTTCCAGACGTCTGGCAAGTTTCGTGCAAAAAGCGAACACTGGCTATCTCAACTGTGCGGACTATCGTCCTGGCGAAACGCCGGACAATGTTCTTGGCTGCCGCTCTGATTGTCGTTTGTACGAAGAAAACGTGGAGGCTTGCCCTTTCACGTTTTGGGAGTGCGATGACAAAGAAGACGGGCTGCAACGTTTGGTGAGATTACTCATCGAGTAACGGAAATAATTCATTGTGACAGAAAAAAGGCTTAGTGAATCATCGCTAAGCCTTTTTCATTGAGTGGACTCTAGAGGACTCGAACCTCTGACCTTTGCAATGTCAATGCAACGCTCTAACCAACTGAGCTAAGAATCCGCATTTCAAAGATCCTCTATTATAACATGCGGAAAACTGAAATTGTGGTTGGTATTTGCCTGAACTTGTGATATAATTACCGATCTGTAATGCTAAAAGAAGGAGAATTGATTCGTGCTGAAGAGAATGGGATCTAAACGTCGCCCGCAACGCGAGCGTTTGTTTGTGGTTGCCAACCAGCAAATCCGTTTTCCGGAATTGCGGGTGATGGATGAATGGGGCCAATCTTTGGGAGTTTTATCTCGTGAAGAAGCCTGGCAAAAAGCGCAAGAAAGTGATAAGGATTTAATCTTGGTCACGGACAAAGCGAATCCACCAGTAGCTAAGATTATTGAGCTCTCAAAATATCGCTATCAAGTTTCGCAAAAAAAAGCGCAAGATCGTAAAAAAAATCGCGTTCAAGATATTAAGGAGATTCGTTTAACGCCTTTTATCGGTGAAAACGATTTGCAAGCGAAATTGCGCAAGGCAATGGAGTTTATTAAACACAATGATAAAGTTCGTTTGTCGATGGAATTGCGCGGTCGTAATATTACTAAACAAGATATTGCAAAAGAAATACTTGATCGCGTGGTGGAAGAATTGGCGCCAATTGCGCAAGTGGAAGTACCGGCAAAACTTTTGGGTAAGAAGTTGCAATTACAGTTGATGCCGGTGAAAAAAGGTAATAAGAATCAAACACAAACAGAGGAAAAAGATTAACTTAGTAAGTGGGTGAAATATGGCAAAAAGTTATAAAAGAAAAACTCGAAAAGGTGCCGCTAAACGTTTTAAAGTGACGGCTACTGGAAAAATTTTACGTCGTACGCAAAATATGCGTCACTTACGTGCTAATAAAAGCAAAAAGGCTCGTCGCAATTATCGTCGTTTAACTCAACTTAAGGGCGGGATGGCGAAAAAAGTCAAAAAGATGTTGAATATTTAATTGCTAAAGGAAAAAGATTATGAGAGTTAAAACTGGTTTCGTCCGTCATCGGGCACATAAAAAAGTTCTCAAAGCTAATAAAGGTTTTCGTGGTGCTAATCACCGTTTGTTTAAACGCGCTAATGAAGCTCGTTTGCACGCTGAGCAATATGCTTTCGTGGGTCGTAAGTTGCGTAAACGCGACCTACGTTCATTGTGGATTATCCGCATCAGCGCAGCTGTCAAATTGGTCAACGACAAATTAAACTATTCAACTTTAATTAATTTATTGAAAAAAGCTAATATTAAATTAGATCGTAAGATCTTAGCTGATTTAGCAGTGAATGATGCAACTGCTTTCGCAGCAGTAGTTAAAAAAGCCCAAGCTTAATTTTAATTTTGAAAAAGATAGCAATCCCGTCCTAAAATGGACGGGATTTTTGGACGTTAAAAGTTTTATTTTTGGTTTATAATGAGCAGACGATGTCTACTTGGCAAACTTATTATAGACCGCATAATTTTTCTCAACTGCATTTGACTAGCGTGCGAGAAAATATGCAAGCTCTAGCTCGCAGCGGGCGTTTGCCGCGAGTGTGGTTATTTACTGGCCCGCGTGGCACCGGCAAGACTTCCACAGCGAGAATTTTGGCGGCCATGTTGGCGACGCCGGCGAATCAACCAGCGATTGAAAATAATTTTTTTCAAGATCAACCAGCTAAATTACTACCTTTCGCTGATCCTGATGAAAAAAATTCGGAAGTGCAGAAAATTTTTGCCGGCGATTCTTTTAGCGTGATTGAGCTTGACGCTGCTTCCCATCGTGGTATTGATGATGTACGTCAACTTCAGGAACAAATGTTCATGCCGCCTACTATTGGCACAATGGCGGTTTACATTTTGGACGAAGTGCACATGTTTACCACTGAGGCTTTTAATGCTTTATTGAAAACTTTAGAAGAGCCGCCTAAACACTGTTTTTTTATTTTAGCGACGACGGAAAAACACAAAGTGCCGGCGACAGTTGTGAGTCGTTGCAGCTTGCTCGATTTTCACCAAGCTAGTAATCAAGAATTGATAACTAGCTTTCAACGAATCTTGCAAGCTGAAAAAATTTCCGCTGAACCAGCGGCGTTGACGCAAATTGCTGATTTAGCTGAAGGTAGTTTTCGTGATGGCGTCAAACTGCTCCAAACAGTGGCTAATTATGGTGAAATTAGCGCGGAAAAAGTAACTAAATATCTAGTCGGCAACCAAGAGGAATTATTAAAGGAATTAATTAAAATTATTCTTGCCAAAGACGATTTAGCGGCAGTAGATTTTTTTGCTCGTTTGCGTCAGCGAGAAACTGATGAAAAAGTTTTTATAAAAAATTTATTTAATTTTTTATACCAACAATTAGTGAATAATATTAAAAAAGACGGGCAACCTGTGTTAAGCAAAAATCAGGCTCAGTTTTTACTTAATCATTTATTAGACGTCAAACTCAATGCGCCTCTACCCTATTTAGATTTGGAATTAAAAGTGCTGGAAATTTTTTCCAAAGCAAAAAAATAATTTATGCAGATAGATCATCAGTTTTGGCGACAATCGATATTTTCATGGGCTAATGAATTAAAAAAGAACAGCCCGAGTTTAGCCAGTTTGATTTTATGCGCTGATATTATCACCGAAGATGATCAGCAATTGACTTTGATGGTTGGCAGCAATTTTAATAAAGAAATTTTAGTGCGAGCTAATCAGCAATTACTTTTAGCGGCTAGTAAAGTTGGTTTATTACCGAAACAGTTAAATTTTTTGGCTGCTAGTGAATGCGAAAAAAAACTGCCTCCGAGGGAGGCAGTTATTCAGGAGGTTTGGGAAAACCTCGTTTAAATTTTCACAATTGAAATTGTGTCAGTGGAACCAGTTGTTTCTTTGGTACCGTGCATCACAATTACTTGTTCTCCAGTTTGTAAGACTTTTTCTTTTTGCAAATAGCTGATAGCATTACTCATGTTGAGAACACTCTTTTCTTTGAACAGAACAGGCAAAACACCATAACTTAAAGCTAAGTTATAATAAGTATCCGCATCTGGAGTAATCGCCACAATCGGTAAACTTGGATGCAAGCGAGAAAGCAAACGTGCGCTTCGACCGGTGTTGGTCAAACAAACAATAGCTCGGAAAGGCAAATTGTTGTTGGTGACAATTTCATCAATGCTAGTAGCGATAACTTCTTGCGCATTGTCCGTTTCTGGCAAATCAAAATGAGCATGAGTTAAATGTTCGTTGAACATTTCAATTTTAGCTTGAGTTTTAACTGCTTTAACTGGATATTTGCCAATAGTAGTTTCTTCCGAAAGCATAACTGCATCAGTGCCATCATAAATAGCATTAGCAACATCTGAGACTTCTGCTCTAGTTGGACGTGGTTGCTCCACCATGCTTTTTAGCATCTGAGTAGCGGTGATGACTGGTTTAGCTGCCGCACGGCATAAGTTAATAATTTTCTTTTGCCAGAAAGCTAACTCTTCGTAAGGCACTTCTACGCCTAAATCCCCGCGGGCAACCATAACTGCGTCGCTAGCAGCGATAATTTCTTCTAAATTATCCAAAGCTGCTTGCGTTTCGATTTTAGCGATAATTTGCGCTTTAATTTTGCGTTTCTCTAATTCTTTCTTCAAAAATTCAATATCGTTTTTGTTACGTACAAAAGATAAACCGACAAAATCGATTAAATCTTTTTTAGCTGCGCCGTCTAGTTGTTCATAATCAGCCGGCACTAAAGAAGGCATATCGACGGTGATGCCAGGAATGTTCATTGTTTTACGATGTTTAATCGTGCATGGACTCAAAGCTTTGAGGGTTAAGAAATTTTTATCTTTTTTAACCACTTCTAACTCACAAAAACCATCGTCAAGTAAAACCATGTTCCCTACTTGCAAAGTATCAACCACATTTTGTGGAATTAAAACTTTTTTGGTCGCATCTAATTTTTCGTCGGCAGTGAAAACGCAAGTTTCGCCTTCGATAAGATCAAAAGCTTGTTCTCCTGGTAAGTTGATACGAATTTCTGGACCTTGTAAGTCTAATAAAATACCAACACTAACATTTTTTTCTTGGGCAACTTTGCGAACACGAGCGATTCTTTCTTGATGCCATTCTGGGCTAGAATGTTTAGTGTTAAAACGGGCCACGTTCATGCCAGCATCAATTAATTTGGCAATCACTTCTTCGGAGTCCGTCACCGGACCAATAGTTGCGACATTTTTGGTAAACTTGTCGAGCATAATTTCTTTCTAATTATTAACAAAGACATTGTTCCTGAACAAGGAAGACTAACTATTATATCACAGTCTTAAAAACTTTTATGTTATAATGTGCTATATTGTTGCCGCGGTACCAGAGAGGTCTAATGGCCGGGTCTGCAAAACCTTGGTTCGCGGGTTCGAATCCCGCCCGTGGCTCAAATTTAAAAATTACTTATTGTTTAAGTTTTTATCGATTTCTTCTTTTAAATTAGAAATTTCTTTTTTGATTTTTTTCTGCGCTTTGCGGAAATTTACTTCTAATTCAGGGAAAGCTTCGTTCAAACGACGAGTGAGATAAGATTTCTTTTTGAGCCATTCGCGAACGTGCTGCGTAATTTCTTCTGTGGAATCTTGAGCAATAGAAATAGCTTTAGTTTTGAATT
>JAUNST010000041.1 GCA_030539095.1 bacterium | reverse complement strand
TGCTTGTTTGCTAATGGGTTTAAACTTGATCTCAGACTGGGCCGTGCTAATAGTTTTAGCGGTTTAAATAATTATAAGTAAAATAGGCTTAAAAAGCCTGGAGTTGGGGCGTTTGGCAAGTGTTGTTTTGGGCAGTCTTATCAGTCTTTTGCCCCTTTTGCGGGTAGACCGATTTTCTTGGTTAAAAATAGCAAAAAGAGGATAAATCTAAACGTCGCACAATATAACTTTTACGACTCTTTGCCTGTAAAAATGAAAAATTTAATGATTTTTTTACATGAAATTAAGTGGTTCGTTAACTGTTCTTGAAGCTTTTGAGCGGCTTTTGACCAACCACTTTCCTCCTCTCTCGGTAAAAAGCAAAAGCGAATTCCCCAACCGTTGCTAATTTTTCCAGGTTATACCAGAGGAAAAAATGAGGCGAAAAAGAGGCTTTGGTCTCCCCTGAGATCTCTTTTTCGCCTGGTAGAAGCGATTTATCCGTCTTTACTTTATCGAGTGGTAGGGATTGAATTAGGTTTTCTCTTTAAGAAAAATAATGAAATACCCTGTTTTAGGAGGGAGCGGTAACTCTAGTTTTTAATAAAATACTTCTTAAAAATAAGTTAAAGGTGGCAAAGCTTGACGGTATAAACTTAAAATGGCTTTTTTTAATAAAAATGACGCAACAACGAGCAATTGAAGAGAGATTCTGTTGTGTGGTTTAAAAATTGATACGCTCAAAATGGTATTTTTACACTAAAACTCTAGCAAAACCATTCGTTTAGATGAAATTATTCGTTTTCGCAATAAAAAGCCGATTTTGAGGCATTTAAACGGCTTAGCCTTGTAGCTAGCGTTTTAACGCTAAATGTGTGCTAAAATGCTTTTATGCAAACGACAAACGTCGGCGCGGCGATAATTTTGTTTTTGGAATACTTAGAAGTGGAACGTAACGTCAGCCGACTGACAATCCGCAATTATCGGCAGTATTTAACGCGTTTGAGCGATTGGCTAGCTAAGCATCAAATTGACGATATTGCGGCTTTAGACTTGGAAGTTCTGCGTAAATATCGCTTGTACTTGAGCCGTTTAACAAATGACAAGGGCGAAACGCTATCTAAAAAAACTCAAGGTTATCATTTAATTGCTTTGCGCAGTTTACTCAAGTGGCTGGAGAAAAACGATGTGGCGGTTTTGTCGCCAGAAAAAATCGAATTACCCAAGAGCGAATCAATCCCAATGAAGTTTACCGATATTGAACATATGGAAAAATTATTGGCGGCTCCAGATTTGACGACAAAGACTGGTTTACGAGATCGCACATTAATGGAAGTTCTTTTCTCGACTGGACTTCGAGTAAGTGAACTCGTATCACTTAACCGCGAGCAAATTGACCTCCAGAGTGGCGAGTTTGGTGTGGTCGGTAAAGGTCGTCGACCTCGAGTAGTTTTCCTGTCTGATCGTGCTAAATTCTGGGTTCGCCAATGGCTGACTAGTAGGGAAGATGATTGGTCTCCCCTCTTTATCCATTTTTCTGGTAAGAAAGAGCACGATCTTTATGCCGATGGTGAAAAAATGCGTTTAACGGTACGCAGCGTCCAGAGGGTGGTTGATAAGTATGCTAAAAAATGCAATTTGCCGATTAAGCTCTCCCCTCACGGTGTACGTCATTCTTTTGCCACTGATTTACTCAGTAATGGCGCTAATTTGCGCGATGTTCAAGAGATGTTGGGGCATAAAAGTATTGTGACGACGCAAATTTACACTCATGTTACTAAGCCAGAGTTACAAAAGGCGCATCGTCAGTTTCATTCTTTAGAAAAATAGATTTTACCTCTGGTAGTGATATTTACTAGTTTTAGAGATAATAAAAGCAAACAAACAATATCAAATTATAATTAAGTTAACCTTATTACTATTTTAGCAGATCAAAGAAAATTTTGCTAAGCGCGTTTGAAAGAAAAAAGTCTTGCTGAATAGGCATTTTTTCTCAAAGTAGCTGAAAAAATGCCTGTTAAGTTAAACGTTTTAGCGTTGATTGCTTATTTGTGGGCGAATTTTGCATTAGTAGATGCAAAATTCGCCTGTTTTATCAAAAACAAGAGCTTTAACTTAATTTTTAGCGAACAATTTGAAAAAAAGAGTGGACCTTAGGGGGGTCGAACCCCTTACCTCTTCTATGCCATAGAAGCGCTCTACCAGTTGAGCTAAAGGCCCACAAGAGTATTTATTATACCATTTATAAGTTAAAACGCAATACTATTAATCGCTCATTCTCGATCGAAAACTGACGAAAGAAGTCGTCTTTTTGGGCACTTTTTGCGGAACGATCGCTATTTTAGCAATCAATCCCCTACTCTGCTAAGAAAAATTGTTAAAGAAAAATAGTGATCTATAGGTACTTATTTTTGATAAACCTCGACAACGGCTCGGCGGCAGTTATTAGGCGGCCACCGTTTCAGCTTCTTTTTCGTCTACTTTGCTGAGCAAGGTGGCAGTGGCCACGCGATCGTTGCCATTTAAGCGAATTAAGATAACGCCTTGAGTAGAACGCGACAAAACCGGGATACTCTTCATGTCAATTTCGAGTTTAATTGTCTGGCCTTCATTGGTTGTGATAATTAAGGCTTCGTGAGTCTCGTTAACCAAAAAGGCTTTGACGATATTACCAGTTTTACTGTTAATTTCTGCCACTTTGAGACCAGATCCGGAGCGTTTTTGTAATGGATAATCGCTAATTTTACTCATTTTACCCATGCCGCCTTCGGTCACAGTCAACAAAAATTCTTTTTTGTCGGCGTTGGTAGCAAAAATGACCTCGGCGTCAGTGACGTAGTCACCGCTCTTAAGCGTAATGCCTTTGACGCCTTTAGTGTCGCGTGAAGATGGTTTAACTTCTTTTTCGCTGAAGCGAATCGACTTACCTTGATAAGTAACGAGCAAAATGTCGTCTGTGCCAGTGGTAATTTGTCCCCACACTAGCTCGTCACCTTTATTTAAATCGATGGCGATAATGCCGTTTTGGCGGATGTTGTCGTATTGCTTGACAGCAGTTTTTTTAACCAAACCTTGACGAGTGACCAGAGAAATAAAGTTTTTCTTGTCGGCTTCGAAATCGAATTTGAGAATAGTTTCTACTTTTTCGTCTGGTTTAAGATTAATCAAGTTGACGATGGCACTACCCTTGGCAGTTTTGCTGCTTTCTGGAATTTCGTGAGCCTTCAGTTTGAAAACGCGGCCGAAATTGGTGAAAAGCAATAATTCGTCATGAGTGTTGACTGATAAAATGCATTTAACAGTATCTTCCTCTTTCATTTTGACGCCAACTACGCCTTTGCCGCCGCGACTTTGGGCGCGGAAAACATCTGGAGAAATGCGTTTGACATAGCCAGTACGTGTAAGAGTAATAATTGTGGAGACATCGGCAATTAAATCTTCGTCGCTGAATTCGCCAACTTTACCTTTAACTAGTTTAGTTCGGCGCTTGTCACCGTAATTTTCGATCATTTCTTCTGTTTCTCGCACTAAAACGTTTAACACTGCCTGAGGATCGCTCAAAAGTGTTAAGTATTGGTGAATCATTTCTTGCAATTGTTGATATTCGTTTTCGATTTTCTCACGTTCTAAACCTTGTAGACGAGCTAAACGCATATCCAAAATTGCTTGTGCTTGGATTTCGGATAAGCCAAAACGTTCCATCAAGCGTTCTTTAGCATCGTCGTAACTCGCTCGAATTAACTTGATGATTTCGTCTAAATTGTTCAGGGCAATGATTAAACCTTCCAAGATGTGTGCTCGATCGCGCGCTTTGATTAAATCAAATTGCGCGCGGCGAATAATCACTTGTTGGCGGTGAATAACGTACTCACGCAAAATCTGTTTGATATTCATCAATTGCGGTACGCCTTCACTAGTTAAAGCGACCATATTAATTGGAAAGCTGGCCTGGAACTCTGTTAATTTGAAAAGTTTATTCAAAACCACTTTTGGTTGAGCATCTTTTTTCAAATCAATGGTAATAGTTAAACCCTTGCGATCGGAATGATCGTTGGCATCGCGAATGCCGATGATTTTTTTCGCTTTCACCAGTTCACCAATTTTTTCTAGTAATTTAGCCTTGTTAACTTGGTACGGAATTTCGGTGGCAACAATTTGCCAACCACCTTTTTTAGCTTCCACAATTTCCGTCTTGGCGCGCACAATAATTCGGCCGCGACCAGTCTGATAAGCTTCATCGATAGCCTTTTTATCGAAAATAATCGCTCCGGTTGGGAAATCTGGTCCCTGGATATAGCTCATGATTTCTTCAAAAGTGATGTCGCTGATAAATTTGCCGGCAATTTCTTTGCTTGGTTTAGCAATAGCTGTACTAATTAGCTCTTGATTAGCCTTGAGGCTATCTTTGTCTGTTGGTTTGGCTAAATTGCTAATGTCGATAGTCTGAGCATTTTCGATATGACCATTTTTGATGGTGGCGATAATTGCTTGGCAAACTTCTGTTAAGTTGTGCGGTGGAATTTTGGTAGCCATACCCACCGCAATACCTTCAGAGCCCATCAGTAATAAATTAGGAATTTTTCCTGGTAAAACAGCTGGTTCCTTCAGCGAACCGTCAAAGTTATCAATCATCGGCACAGTGTCTTTGTCGATGTCTGCCAAAATTTCATTGGAAATTTTGGCCAAGCGAGCCTCGGTGTAACGCATGGCTGCTGGACTGTCGCCGTCAACGGAACCAAAGTTTCCCTGACCGTCAACCAGCGGATAGCGCATGTTAAAATCTTGTGCTAAACGTGCCATTGCCATGTAAACGGAAGAATCGCCATGCGGATGGTATTTACCTAGAACGTCGCCGACAATACGGGCGGATTTTTTGTACGGACTATTATGCGTAATTCCGGAGCGATGCATGGAATACAAAATCCGCCGATGTACCGGTTTCATTCCGTCGCGCGCGTCTGGCAACGCGCGCGCTACGATTACGCTCATGGCGTAATCCAGGTAGGACTTTTCCATCTCGGTGACAATATTTTGGTGTTTGAGTTTGCCAAAAGGCGTGTCTTCAATATGACCGTCCTCTGGCGGAGCATCGTCAAGATTGAGAGCCACTGGATTAATTAAATCAGCGCTGGTGGTAGTATTTTCCACGGAAGTTTCTCCATTAACCGTTTCTTCGATAGAGTCATCGTTTTCGTCGAGGTTTTCAATCTTGATATCAGACATAAAGTTTATCTTTTCTTATTTTTAGCTCTTTCAATAATTTCATCCGCGGCAGCGATATCTTTCCAGTCTCGTAGTTTCACCCATTTTTCTTTTTCCAAATCCTTGTAATGTTCGAAAAAATGACGGATTTCGGCTTTTTTCGCCTCTGGAATATCAGCCAAACTTTCCCAAGCGCCGCAAATTGGGTCAATTTTGGCTTTTTCTGGTACACAGACGATTTTATTGTCGATCCCTTCTTCGTCTTCCATTTCGAGCACGCCAATGACTTTACATTTGATAACGACTCCTGGTACCACTTTTTCACTTAGAAAAACTAAAGCGTCTAAAGCATCGCCGTCTTCGCCAACAGTGCCTTCAATTAAGCCATAATTGACCGGATAGCCCATGGCGGTTGGCATTAAACGATCGACGCACATTTCGCCAGTTTCTTCGTCGAGTTCATACTTAACCCGTGATCCCTCTGGAATTTCGATTAAGACTTTTAAAGTTTCTGCCATTTTTTCTCCTTATTTTGTACTTTTTTAAATTTCAGCATTAATCTGAAATAACAACTTTTTAATTAAATATCTAAATTAGCTAATTTAGCGTGTGTTTGAATAAATTTCTTGCGTGGCGCTACCTCATCTCCCATCAGGGTAGTGAAGGTTTTGTCGATTAATTCCGCTTCTCCCAAAGTAATTTTTTTCAGCATGCGATTTTGCGGATTCATCGTGGTTTCCCAGAGCTGTTCGGCGTTCATTTCGCCTAAACCTTTATAGCGTTGAATACCGATATTAGCTTTGGGATTTTTAACTTTGAATTTAGCTACAGCTTCGTCGCGTTCTGCTTCAGTGAAGACGTATTCATCGCGCTTACCGTCTGTAACTTTGAAAAGTGGCGGCATAGCGACATAGAGATATCCACCTTCGATTACGGCAGGCAAATGGCGATAGAAAAAAGTTAAGGCTAAGGTGGTGATATGTTCGCCGTCGACATCAGCATCAGTCATGATGATGATGCGGTGATAACGTAATTTGGCTGGGTTAAAAGTTTCCCCGATGCCAGCGCCCAGAGCAATAATTAAGTTTTTTAGTTCTTCAGTGTCGATAATGCGGTTTAAGCGCGCGCGTTCAGTGTTCAAGATTTTTCCGCGGAGCGGAAAAATCGCCTGAAAGCGTCGATCTCTTCCCTGTTTAGCGCTACCACCGGCGCTATCACCCTCCACCATGTAAATTTCGCATTCTTCTGCGTTTTTACTTTGACAGTCGGCTAGTTTGCCTGGCACGCCGCCGCCCTCAAGTACGCCTTTGCGGATGACCGCGTCTTTGGCGGCGCGCGCCGCTAGGCGCGCGCGGGCAGCTAACATGATTTTGTCGATAATCGCACG
>JAUNST010000040.1 GCA_030539095.1 bacterium | reverse complement strand
TGCCCATTTTCCTCCTCTACCATCCTTCATGCCATTGCCAGAGGAATTTTTAAGATTATATGGCGGAGACGTTACAACGAGGTCAATCGATTCGCTTGGAATGCCTTTAACCACCTCCAAAATATCTCCACAGACAATCTTGTTGATATAGGACTCCGACCAAATTAGCTTTGATGATTTACTTTTAGACATAGAAATGTTCCTAGTATTGTATACTCAAAATCATGTAAACCGACAAGCATTATTTTCATAAAAAAACACAAGCATTTTTACTTTAAAAGGCGTGGCTAAACTGGTTTTTATCTACAATGAACCTAGATTAGTTATATCTAACCACACACAAAGCAACCAAAACTAACCAAACTAGTGATAATCCTCAAAAGACCAAAATGCAGTCAATTTCATACCTACCTGCAACTCACCAACCCCTCCCTAAATCGCTTTTACAATCGAATAGACAATGTAAAACACCACTCTATCGGCTTTTTATCCTTGTTGTCTATCCCCATAGCCTTTTCAATAAAACTGCCGATCAAAAATCAAATTAAGTCCTAGAACATGTCTTGCTTTATCTGGTAGAAAGGACTAAAATCATGTTTAGCAAATAAACTCAACACACCTAGAACTATATAGATAATCTAAATATTCATGGATAAGTCAACTAATTCAGAACGAGAACAAAGAGAAGAACCATACAAGGTTGCCATCTATCTAAGAGTTTCTGATGACAGCCAAGTCGAAAAGTATGGTCTAGATGCCCAAGAAGAAAGAATAAGAGATTACTTAAAAAGTAAAGGTCGCATAGAAAGTGGTCCATATGAAGGCCAATATCTCTATCAGGAGGTTAAAACATATAGAGAGGAAGGGGTTTCTGGCACTTTACCGTACGATCAAAGACCAGAATTTTTAACTCTGGCTGAAGATCTAGACAACCCAACGATTAAAGGGGGAAAACCTTTTGATGTAGTTTGTGTCTTTAAGATCGATAGACTTGCAAGAGATCTTCGAGTATTACTTGAGATAGTTGATTATTTTGAAGATAATCAAGTGCAGTTTATTTCTGCTAGCGAATACATTGATACCACCACCTCTTTTGGTCGAGCAATGCTCAACATTCTGGGGACAGTTGCCCAACTTGAAAGAGACAATATCATAGAACGTACACAAGGGGGAACTTTCCAAGCCAAGAAAAAAGGCAAGGCTATTACGCCTCCCTATGGCTACATCAAAGACAAAGATGGCTTATGGATTCCACTCAACATAAGCAAGTCAGGACAACTATCAGAAGAGGCTGCGGTGGCAAAAGAGATCTTTGATTGTTTCAACTTCGAAAACCTATCACCAACTCAAATAGCAAGCAGGCTACAAGAAAGAAAAATCCTAGCTCCTCACGACTCTTTCATCCACTATGGAAAAAGAAAGCCCAGTAAAAACAAGACCAGTAGCCCTCATTACTGGACTGGCGCTGAAATCAAAAATATATTGGCTGATGAAGCTTATCTGGGAAGGGTTTATTTCGGCAAGACTGTCAATAAAGTTAGAGTTCCAAAATCAGATTGGGTGTTAGCCAACTACCAAGCCATACCTCTGATAAGTCAGGAAGTATTCAACCAAGTTCAAATTAAGCTGGAAGGAGCAAAACAAAGAATACCCAGGTCATCAAAAAACAAAGATCACCACTTATATCTTTTGTCTGGTCTGATTAGATGTGGAAGTTGCTCTGGCGGCAACGGCAAAGAACTTTCATTTTGGCAAGGCACACCGAAGAAAATCACTGGTGGTCAGGTGCAGTATTATTACCAGTGCTGTAAAAAAAACACCACCAAAACCGAAAAAACCTGCGATGTTTTACCCATTCCAGCGGATCAATTTGAAGAATATATCAAGGTTTTTGTTCGCGCCTTAGTTGATGATCCTCAACTACTGCAACACTTCCAAACCAAAATGCCCTCTTATAAAATCAGACTTAACAGGCTCAAGAAAGAAGAAAAAAAACTAATTGATCAATTAAATTATTTTCCCGAAGAAATAAAAAGAGTTGCTGACCTTTACCAGAATGGAGACATTGCTCGTGAGGACTACTTACTGAGAACGAAGGCGGCTAAACAAAAACGCTTGGAGACTCAGATTGCCAAGAAAAAAATCACTCAGCAACTCAACGAACAAGAACTATCTCATGGTTATTCTGAGGCTTTCAATGCCCTCAAAAAGCAAGCCTTAGTGGATATCTTTAATAATCGTGAACTAACCTATGATTTTATCCATGCCATTATCAATAAAATTACAATTTATGCTAGACCAAAAACTGATCTTGATGTAATCGCTGGGAAGCCAAAACCAAACCAACTAATACCAGACAACATAGACATAGAGCTGAAACTATCTCAAGAAATGATCCTAGAGCTGCAGAAAATAAAATTTGGACCTCGTGGAAGAAGGTTCGAGGTGAAAAATGTTGAAGTGATGCCCGACTAGGATTCGAACCTGGATTAAAGGCTTCAAAGGCCTCTGTCCTGCCATTAGACGATCGGGCAAACGTGGACTGTATTATATCACGTTTTACATAGCTGTGGCGAAGACGCGCAAAATGCCACGCAGCAAATGCGTAATCAGATGAGCGTCACGCACTTGGCTTAAATAGATTTGCCGACAAACTTTGAGCGTTTGTTTGAGATCTAAACGTAATTCATCCAAAGCTGGAGTTTGATACATCCAAACGCCGTCTTCAAAATTCAAATATAAACTGCGATAGTCCAAGTTAATTGTGCCCACAATGCCTAATTTATTGTCGACTAAAATCGTTTTACTGTGAATGAAACCAGGTACATATTCCCAAATTTCCACACCGGCTTCAATTAATTGAGCGTAAAAAGCTTGCGAAGTGAACTTGCTATACCATTTGTCAGCGATGCCGGGCACAATAATTTTCACCGTCACGCCGTTTCTAGCTGCTTGGCAAAGAGCGGTATTAATTTCATTATCAATAATCAAATATGGAGTGGTAATAATCACTTCTTGCTTTGCTTTATTAATCAAATTGAGATAGGCGTTGCGTCCGGCCGTTTCATCGTCGTGCGGGCTGTCGCCAAAAGGTTGCACAAAACCCAAATCTTCACGTTGCGCAAGAGGCGCTAATTGCGGGCTCGTTTGGTAACGATATTTTTCCCAAGTACCGCTACTTTCGCCGGTGGCAAAACGCCACATTTTCAAAAACATCAAAGTGAGCGACCAAACGCCCTCGCCCTCCAGCATCACTCCAGTATCTTTCCAGTGACCATGAATTTCAATTTTATTAATATATTCATCGGCGAAATTAATACCACCAGTGAAGCCAACCTTGCCATCAATAACGGCAATTTTGCGATGATCGCGATTATTCATTCGCACTTCCAAAAAAGGTCGAAAACGATTAAAAGCTACCGTTTTAATGCCTAGTTGATTCATTTTTTTAGCAAAATTGCCTGGCACCGTCAAAAGCGAACCAAAATCGTCATACATCACCCGAATTTCTACGCCCTGTTCTGCCCGCTCGCAAAGGATATTAAGAATATCGTTCCACATTTTGCTCGAGTAATTGATAATGAAGTATTCCAAAAAAATAAATTTTTGGGCAGATTTAAGTTGTCTTTTGAGTTCGCAAAAATAATTTTCTCCCAAAGGGAAATACTTGCTATTTGTTTTTTGATAAAGTGGAGCGTGGGCATAATTTTGTAAATATAAACTTTCTTGTGCCGCCGATGAACTCATGGCTTCCAATTTAACTTTCGCTTGTTTGTTTTCCGAGATAAACTGATCAGCCTGATGAACAATTTGTTCCAAGCGACGAGACTTTTTGGTCGGAATTTTTTGCCAACCAAAAATCCAATAGATGATGGCGCCCATTGGTGATAAAGTGAGAATGAGCATGGTCCAAGATAATTTGTAAGCAGGATTATCACGGTTACTTACCAGCGCCACCACGGTTAACAAACTGAAAACAATACCCAAAGTGTAAAAAGTGAGCGAGTGATCGAAAACGCTGCTCAAAAGCAACCAAAAGATAATTACCTGAATTAAAAGTAGTAGCGAAACTAGAAAAACGCGAGAAAAGATGATTCTGCCGAGAGTGCTAATGAAAGAACGATTTCTAGTGCTGCTGGCCATAACGGGCTTATTATAGCAGATAAATCCCATCTTTTTCGCCTCAAGTGCAGATTGGTCAATCTTTTTTGCCAGAAATCGTGTATAATGCTGCCTTAGTAATGTGCGCTAGAAGTGCGTTGAGTGAGAAAGAATCTTAACGGTTGCGCGTGTGGCTGCCAAGAAAGCGGCCAAAAGGAAGGGAATTATGGAAGACCAATCGTCAACCGTTAATCCAGCTAAATTATTTGTAGGCAATTTGGCCTACAGCGTCACGGACGAACAATTAAAAGAATTGTTCGGTCAATATGGTGAAGTTGCTGAAGCAACTGTGCTTTTAGAACGTCAATTTGGCGGTCACAATGACCGTCCAGCGCGTTCTCGCGGTATGGGCTTCGTTACTTTCGCGACTGCAGATGCGGCTGCCGCAGCTGTGGAAGCTTTGCACGACCAAGAATTTGCTGGTCGCAAATTAATTGTGGCTGTGGCTAAACCACGCACCGATCGACCTCGCAATAATTTTGGCGGTGGTAACGGTGGTGGCCGTCGTTGGTAAGTTTTTAAATTCAATTAATTGAATTTCGTAAACCCCCTGCTCGCAGGGGGTTTTTGCGGTATAATGAATTTTGCGGTCTCGCACAAAAACCGCGACTTAAAACTTAAAATTTTCTTTTCCTGATCGTTTTAGATCTGGAAAACGATTATAAATACGAAAGGCTAAGTATGACTTTGGTTTCTAGTAAACAGATTTTATTGGACGCTTATCATAATCATTATGCTGTCGGGGCTTTTAATTGCAACAATATGGAAATTGTTCAGGGCATTATCGCTGCCGCCGCCCAAGAGCGCGCCCCCGTTATTATTCAAGCTAGTCAGGGCGCGCTCAAATACGCTGGTTTGGAGTATATCGTGGCTTTAATTCGCACGGCGGCGGCTGAGTATCCAGAGGTTCCGCTGGTGATGCATTTGGACCACGGTACCGATTTTGCACAAGTGTTGGCGTGCATGGAAGCTGGTTTCACTAGCGTGATGATTGATGCTTCCAAACTACCTATGGCAGAAAATATTGATTTAACGCGCAAAATCGTTGAAATTGCTCATCCAAAAGGGATTAGTGTGGAAGCGGAAATTGGCAAAATCGGCGGCACGGAAGATCAGGTTTCTGTTTCCGAAAAGGAAGCTGCTTATACCGATCCGCAAGAAGCAGTGGAATTTGTGCGAGCTACGGGTTGCGACAGTTTGGCCGTAGCCGTTGGAACGGCCCACGGGCAATATGTGGGTCCAGTTAAACTTAATTACGATCTACTCGAACAAATTCATCAACAAGTAGAAATTCCCATCGTTTTGCACGGCTCTTCTGGTGTGCCAGCAGAAATGTTGCGAGAAGCGATCACGCGAGGAGTAAGCAAGGTCAATATTGATACTGATCTGCGCGCCGCTTTTGTTAATAAAATTCACCAGGTTTTACAAGAAAATCCTGACGAAATTGATCCGCGTTTAGTTTTGGGGCCGGCGCGCGCTGCTTTGCAAGAAGTGGTGGCGGAAAAAATTCGTATTTTCGGTAGCAACGATAAAATTTAAAGTCGCCTTAAACCTGGATCGACAAAGGAAACAAAAACGTGGTGCGAATTTACATCCTTGCAAGCCCTTCGATCCAGGTTTAGGAAGACCTTAGCTAGTCGTCCTACGCCATTCCGGTTGTTTTTCTATTACTCCTTCCAATAATGCACACGCATGTTGCTACTTTGTAGATTGCCATCAGTGGCGAGGAAGAAAACATTGCCGCTGCCGGCACTGATAACTGGCAAAGACAAACTTTCCGTGCTGGCTGTCGTCAATTTATATTGAACCGTGGCCCCAGTGGTCAAAGCACCAGTGGTACTCATATAAACGCTACCGACAGTTTGGCCAGCATAAGAAGCGATATAGCCGACATTGCGTACCACTTGTTGATTTTTAAAATCAATGTAATCGCAAATTTTAGTAGTGCCACTACCGACACAGCGCAATGGTGCAGTTAAAGAAACGGTGGCGAAAGCGGCGCGCGCTGCGCGCGGGGCAAAAATTAAAAAAGCGAAAATAACTAGACAAAAAATTTTCTTGAAATTTATTTTTTTTAATTTTTGCATATTTGTTGTCCTTCGTCTCCCGTTCTATTGTTATCCTGTCCTTAATTAACTGTCTCCTGAATTTCTTTATCCAGCAGATTTAATCTTGCTGGGATTTCAGGATCTTTGCACCGTCATCTTGAATAAGATTCTGAATCAAGTTCAGAATGACAGCTAATTAGTTTCAGAATCTATCGTTAATCCGTATGCCAATGCACTCAAGCCGGGTGCCTTCGGCACTCGGCGCGAACAGCGCCGGCTGGACGCCCCGCGCTGCGGCACGGGGCTGGCCACCGGCGCAGATTCAAGTTTTCCTTTTGTTCTAATTTCTTGAAATTCATCTTTATTTTTGTGTAGGTA
>JAUNST010000039.1 GCA_030539095.1 bacterium | reverse complement strand
AGATAGAAAACCTGTTGGGCAATCTGCTGGCTGGGACTGCAAATGCCCCAGGAAAATTGCGTTACCGGTTCGTTACTAGTTGATTCATTTTCTGGAGTAATTAGAAAAGGAATTAGGGCTTCGTCGTTTGGTTGAGCGGGAGTGCCGCTGCCACTGCTTTCGCTGGTGCCGCCGCCGTAAATAAGTTGATGCGCGGCAGGCGAAAAAGCGCAATTATTATTATCGTAGAGGACTAATTTCATTAAATATTGATTGGTATTGCTGGGCAAATAGTCGTAATTAGTTTGGATGATAATCTTGCTTTCGCTAGGATTAAGATTAACGGTGTAAGTGGGCGCGTTATAAGAACTGGTAAGGTTGAGATTACCTAAAACCAATTGATTGTTAACATGAATTTCAGCATTAACTAGGGCAACATTTTTATATTTTAAAACGATTGCCGGTCTGCGGCTGCTAATATTACCGTTTGGCGCTTGAAATTCAACTTGTTGGATTAAATTAGCAGTTTGACAACCTAAGTTGCACTCACTTTTGTCTAAATTAATATTCCAAGATGGGCTACTAGTGCTGTTTACCGTGTCGTAAGCGGTAACATACCAGGAATAATTACCCCAATTAAGATAATTCTTTAATTGCAAATACCAAACACCATCTTCGTGCCAAACTTGCACTGTTTCGTTATCAATTTCGCCGGTAATATGTTGGGAAAAATCATAAGTACTGCCGTTGTACCAAGTTCCATCGAGATTAAAATTATAGCCAGTGACACCTTCGTCATCGGTAGCATCTTTCCAAGAGAAAATTGGCGTGCGTTCACAATATGGCCGTTGACTGTTGAAAGGAGCCAGTAATTCTGGGGCGGTGGGTGGGTTGACGTCTCTGACGTAAACTTGAGCGCGAACAACAGCCGAAACAGTGGCGTTATAAGTTTCTGCTTGAGTAAGATGAGCATTAGTAAAAACGCTCAAAATTAGGACGATGAACAGAGTAACAATTTTATGTTGAAAAGTGATGAAGTTTTTCATTTTTTTAAAATGTAGCGGTTAAAGTATAAGTTATATAGTTGTGATAAAAACCATTAAGATTAGTTTTTTTAGCAATTAAACGATAACAAATAAAATCGACACTTGTGGTTTGGGCTAAATTGCTCATAATTACGACTGGATTTTCCTGATTTTCTGCATCAGCGAAATGACGAAATCCTTGCTCGTAAGAGAAAGCGTTGTCATTGCCAGTTAAGTTTTCCATGGTGAAAGCTAACCCTTTTCCGTCTTCTGGATTGAGCCAAGGTTGTTCTTGTGTAGCCGTCATATTAAGGACGGTAGCATTAGGTAAACAGTTATCGTAAGCTAGAGCATCTGCCGGACAAATTGCGGCTTTTCCCTGTCCATTTTCTAAACCCATTTGGTCGTTTTCGATAGCCGTCACTACAAAATCAACATTATTACTGACAACAGTTAATTTTTGCGCCGCATTAGAAAAACTTTTTTCATCCACGAAACCGAAATTAACGCCTGTGGCATCAGTGGTATCACTTAGTGCCATATTACAAGCGGAGGTGCTTTCTGGTACACCTTCAATAGTAAAACTGATATGCGGTGAAACTTTAGCCGACATTTGTACTGTCCGGCTCATGCCGACGGCGTCGACTTGATTGTAGATAATTTCTCCATTAGCATCGAGTTGACGAATCCAAACTGGAGTAAAAATGATTTGACTAGCATCTTGACTGGTATTATTAAGTGGATTAATCAAGTTATTTAGCTGAAAATAATTACTATTACTATAACCAAAATTGGCATTATTAGTTTGACCATCGCCGGTGTAAGCGCAACTAATTAAATGAAAAGTTTCATTACCAATTTGCAGATTGGAAACGTCGGCCGTAGATATTTGTGGAGCGGCGAAGGTGAAACCGTCAACATTGTTGGGACAAGAGACAACGAGATCAGCGATATCGTAAGCACTGTAATCTGGTTGACCGTCATTGCCCAAACCGGCGCTGCTGGTGGCGGCTAATAAAATTTGAAATTGACCGTTGGGAATTGTTTGTACAGATTGTAGACCAAGACTAAGATTTGAATGGATGGTGGCGCTGGCGGTGGAGTAATTATTATTACTCGAAATGAGGCGGAGTTTCATCCCTTCTTGCGCCTGGCTTGGTGCACTACTCTGCCATAAAAAAAACAAGCTGAGCAATAAAATCTTCAACATCACCTGCTCATTTTATACTAATTTTGTCTTCTTGACAAGTGCGAAAAAATTGCCTAAGATGGGCGCATGAAGGTTTTATTAGGTTTGGGTAATCCTGGTGTGAGTTATGAAAAAACGCGACATAACGCTGGTTTTTTATTTCTCGATCAGTTGCAACAAGATTATGCTTTTCCTAATTTTAAGTTGGAAAAAAAGTTTCATGCTTTAATTAGTCGTGGTCAACTAGATGAAAAAGAATTTTTGTTGGCACAACCGCAAACTTTTATGAATTTAAGCGGTCAAGCGGCGGCTACCTTAATTCGTTTTTATCGTTTACTACCGGAAAAAGATTTAGTTGTTATTTATGATGATCTAGATTTACCTTTTGGTGAGTTTAAGGTTACCAGAGTTAGCCCGCATGGGCACAATGGAGTGAGTAATATTATTGCTTCTTTGAAGCAAAAGGATTTTCTGCAATTGCGTTTGGGCACGGATGGCCGTGCTGGCGAAAGAACAATTTCTGGCATGGATTACGTTTTGCAACCTTTTTCGCCAGCGGAATTAATGCGTTTACGTCAGGAAATTTTTCCGGCGGCTTTAGAAAAGTTACGCTCATGGCTTTAGAAAAAATTGGCTATCAAAATTTTGCGCCGGAAAAATGGCAAGCGCCGGTGAATAAACGAGTTAATACGCCAGAGCAATTGCAGGCTTTACGCTTGGCGCGAGATTTGCAGGATGAAACGCATAAAAAAATTTATTTAAGTTTGTGCAAACGTTATCAGCCTGGTTTAATTGCGGAGGCGCAGCGTTTCATTAGCGATGCTCAGGCGGAAAATCGCGCCAAGCTTTTTATGTGGAAGATTCGCCAATTGAATTCAGCTTGGCGCGCAGACGGTAAGGAACCGTTGCGGACGGATGTGGCGCCGGCGAAGCGCCGGCGCCGGAAAATTACGCCAGCTCAACTTTTTGAAGCAGAAACGCTAGCAGAAACTAATTAGCGCTTTAACTTTAAATTGCGTGTTACAATAAAAGGATAAATGCAAAAAAATGTTGATTTAAAAAGCAAAACTAGTTTCAAAATTGGTGGTGTAGCAGATTATTTTTTTGCTGTTCACAATTCTTTGGAACTGCAATTGGCTTTAGATTTTGCTCGGGAGAAACAAATTAAACCTTTTATTTTTGGTAGTTTAACTAATGTTTTGTTGCCGGATAAAAATTTACCTTTGGTAATTCAGCTACAAGCTCATAACAATTTGGATAATTTGGAAGATGAACTTGAGCAAAATCAAGGAGAAATTACCGTTTGGGCGGGAGAACAAATGGCAGCTTTGGCGTGGGCAACGGTGCGCGCCGGCTGGTTTGGTTTGGCAGATTTTGCCAGTTTGCCGGGCAGCGTTGGCGGCGCGCTTTGGAACAATGCTCATTATGGCGCTGCTTTTATTAGTGATGTGCTTGTTAGTGTCACTTATTACGATTTGCAGCGCCAACAATTAATGAAAAAGCCGGTTACCGAATTAAATTTTGCTTATGACCAATCTTGGTTTCAAGATCAGTCAGTGGTGATTACTGAAGCCACTTTTCGTTTACAAAAAGCTCAAGATTCTGCAGCGTTGACACATCAGGCTTTAGCTAGTACTACTAAACGTAAAACTAGTCAGCCGTATGATTTGCCCAGCGCGGGTTGCTTTTGGCGCAACCCGCGCAACACCGATCATTTACGTCAACTTTTTCCCCAATTTGCTGCCTTGGAAAATGTTTCGGCGGGTTTTTTAATTGAACAAGCTGGTTTAAAAGGTAAAAAAGTTGGTGGAGCTCAAGTAAGCGAGGTTCACGCTGCTTTTATTGTTAATGCTGGCGGTGCCACTAATGGCGATGTTCGAAAATTAGCACGATTGATCAAGCAAACTGTGGCAGAAAAATTTAACATAAATTTACAACCAGAGGTAGTGCTTGTTTAGCAGTCTTTGTTAATCTCTGCTAATTTTGGTGTTTGAAAAAAAACTACCTATTGATCAATGCTATTTTTGCATAAAGTCGGCAACGCCTCTTTTTCAGTTATTAGGCAGAGCCTCGATCCGCTTAATTAATTCATCATAAAGTTGAGCTTGTGGCACGGTGGCCACTACTTGTCCGTGAACGAAAATAATACCCATTCCATTACCTCCGGCAATGCCGATATCTGCCGCTGCTGCTTCTCCAGGGCCGTTAACCGCGCAACCCATGACCGCCACCGTTAGCGGTCGTTTAATTTTTTGCAAGTACTCCTCTACTCTGCGAGCAGTGGGAATTAAATCCCACTGTGTACGTGAGCAAGTGGGACAAGAAATTAAAATTGGCTCGGCGCGCAGATGCAAATGCTTAAGAATTTCGCGACCGATTTTAATTTCTTGAATATTGTCGCCAGTAAGTGAAACACGCAAAGTGTCGCCGATACCGTCGAGTAACAGACTGCCAATGCCAATGCTGGATTTAACGGTGCTACTCAGCGGTCCGCCAGCCTCTGTGACGCCCAAGTGCAACGGGTAATTAAATTTTTGTGCGAACAAACGGTAAGCTGCCGTCATTAGCGCCACGTCGCTGCTTTTCAGTGAAACCACAATCTGGTCATAATCTAAATCTTCCAAAATTTTAATATGTTGAGCGGCACTTTTCACTAGAGCTTGCGCGGTGACACCGCCGTATTTTTTTAGTAAATCCTTTTGCAAACTGCCGGCGTTAACGCCGATTCGAATCGGCACTTGGCGTTCTTTAGCTTTGGCGACTACCGCCGCGACTTTGTCGCGGCCGCCGATATTACCAGGATTAAGGCGTAGCTTATCAAATCCTTGATCGAGTGCTTCCAAAGCGAAACGATAATCAAAATGAATATCGGCGATCAAAGGAATGTGAATTTGTTTTTTGATGGCGCTAATATTGCGCACGCTTTCTAAATCTAAAAAACCTAACCGAACTAAATCACAGCCGGCTTCTTCAAGTTCTAAAATTTGTTGCACGCAGGCGGCGACGTTGTGAGCGTCTGCTTTGACCATCGATTGAATACTAATTGGCGCGTCGCCGCCAATTAAAACGTCGCCGACGCGTACTTGTTTGGTTTGTCTTCGCTTAGTCATAATTTAATTAGTCGGAAAATGTTGGCGAAATCATGCAAACAACAAATACTTTTTTTACTCTCTGATGCATGGTAAAATGTAAAAAAATAATCGTTATGTTATAATGCTGGTCTAGTAATATAGTTTTCGCTAAGATGTTGAGTTAGAAAGTTTTTATGAGTGACATGATTGATGAAAAAAAATTAACTGAGTTTATGAATCAAGTGAAAAAAGTGGAAAAAGGTCATAAATTAGATCTTTCTTCGGACCAAGATTTGTCAATCGCGGTCATGAATTTAATTTCTATTGAAGAGCATTTATTTTTTACTGCGGAAAAAACTGGTCAAAGCAGTTATTTTGATTTACTCGCTCAAGTGCGAGAAATGCGCAAAGAGTTATTGAAAAAATTAATTAAAGAATACGATGGTGAAGTTTGGTGTATCAGCAAACATTTGTTGGCAGCTAGTATGCGTTTGATGGAAGTTGGTACTAAAGCGATGGCAACGCAGCCAGCAGAAGCGCAAAGATTTTTTGAACAATCCTATCGTTTATATAATTTGTTTTGGGCGCTTAACTTAAAAATGTTGGATAAGAAAAAAATCGGTGATCTAACTGGTGAAACTAAACAAGCTTGGCAAGAAACGGTGGTTGAGCATAAGGCTGAAACTAAAAAAGATCTACACGATGATGAAAAAGATGACGATGAATCGGCAGAAAAATCGCTTGCTAAAGATAGTATGTGGAAAAAATTAGGTGCAGCTTTGAATAAAGCTTTAGATTGTTGTAGAGAATGAGTAAAATTGCTCTGATTGGCGCTGGTAATTTTGGTTTTGCTCTCACTGCTTATTTAGATCGTATTAATAAGGGCGAACACAAAATTTTCCTTTACGATCATCGCGCAGAAACGGTTGATTATATTCGTCAACATCGCACGCATCCTAAATATTATCCTGTAACTAAATTGTCTAGTGATGTGATTTTAACAAACGATTTAAATGAGTTATTAGGCGGAGCGGAAATTTTAATTTTAGCGATGGTGAGTACGGCTTTAGAAGAAGTTTTGGATAAAATTAAACCGTTAATTACTCAGCCGCTAAAAATTGTTTCTGTTATGAAGGCTTTAGATGACGATACGGGAAAAACTTTGACGCAAATCACCGAAGATCGCCTTGCTGGTTTACCAATTACGCCTTTTGTTCTAGTTGGCGGTACCACTGGTAAAGAATTAGTGCAAGAACAGTATTTAGGTATGAATATGGCGGGCAAAAATCTGTCGGCAGCTCAACAGCTAGCGCCAATATTTGCCAGAGATT
>JAUNST010000038.1 GCA_030539095.1 bacterium | reverse complement strand
TTCTAAGCAAGTATATTTTACTTACTTAGTGGAGGATTTCGTTTGCGAAGTGAGGCCGTTTGCGAAGTGAGATTTTGGCGATTTTTTTAACCGCGTACCACCAAAAAACCCACGTAAGCTGCGTAAAGAACTAAAAAAATCGCCCCTTGCCAACGTTTAAGCGTATATTTTGGTTTGCCTAAGAAAGCAAAAATCATTACTAAGATAAAAGTGGTAACATTTAACCAAAGATCTAAACGGAAATCGCCCTCAATTTGGATATTTTTAATAATTGTTGATAAACCTAAAATCCACCAGGTATTAAAAATATTACTGCCAACAATATTACCAATCACCAAATCTGTTTCGCCTTTGGTTACACCGACAATTGAAGTCACTAACTCTGGCAAGCTTGTTCCTACAGCCACAATTGTTAAACCAATTAAAGCTTGCGACAAACCAAAATAAGCGGCTATAGCGCTGGCACCGTCAACAGTGAGATTGCCGCCCCAAGCTAAAGCGGCCAGACCAATAATAATTAAAAAGAAAGCTCGCACTGCTTGGTTGCGATTAAGAGAAGGAGCAATCTTTTTTGCCTGACTCTCTTCATTTTTTCCTTTATAGGCGCTAAAAATAGTATAAGTAAAAAAAATTGCAAAACCAATTAGCAAAGCTATGCCATCAGTAGTTGAAAGCTGACCATCTGGAGAAAAAAGAAGTAACATTAAAGCGGCGGTAATCGCCAAAGGCACTTCCACCTTAATCGTATTTTTTTTCATTGGTAAATTAGCAATCAGCAAACAGACGCCGAAAATTAAAAGTACATTAGCAATATTGCTGCCCAAAACATTGCCAAAGGCAATAGCACTATTACCTTTAACAGCCGCCAAAACGCTGACTAAAAGTTCTGGCAAGCTCGTGCCAAAGGCTACCACTGTTAGACCAATTACAATTGAAGGTACGCCAAAACCTTTAGCGATGGCACTCGCCCCGCTGACTAACCAATCTGCTCCTCGCCATAATAACAGTAAACCAAAAGCGACCATTACAGCCGCCAATAAAACCGACACTTTATCTTCCTAGTTTATAAATAATATTTTTGCGCGATCTTTTCGAGTAAGCCGGATTCTGTTTTGCGACAACCATCTATCTTATGCCTGCGACATTATGACTATAAAAAGCAAGAGGTCCATTGAAGTCAAAATCGGCAGTTGCAACACTCAGGGATAACCGCGTTTCACCCTAACTAAATAGGCTCGTCTCTGTGGCTCTAAACCTGAATTCTCTTGTGTTGTCCGGACTTTCCTCCAACGCTAAAGCGCCGGCGGTTGTCCTGAAAAGATCTCTTATATTATACGTTTTTTTAATTTTTGCGCAATAAGAAAAAATTAGTAAAAAAATAAACATTGATTCACAGGGATTATTTTTGGCAAAGCCCGGCAACGGTACAGTCAGCAGTTATTAGGAAAAAGTAGAGTAAATGTGAACAATTTTCCACGAAATTGAACAGCGGAATAAGAAAGCTATGCTATAATAAAGACCAAACTAAATAGAAAGTTTTATGTTTGATTTTTCTCAGTTTCAACAATTGGCAAAAAAAACACTTGATAATATTAATACCGAAGTAGCTTCAATTCGCACTGGCGGCGCTTCACCACAATTGCTAGACAGCGTTAAAGTGGAAGCTTACGGTACCACTATGAAGGTCACCGAAGTGGCCGCAATTACGGTTTCTGATCCCACTTTGTTAGTAGTTTCCCCATGGGATGCTTCTTTGTTAGGAGCGATTGAAAAAGGTATTCAACAAGCTAATTTAAATTTAAATCCAGTGGTTGATGGCAAAATTATTCGCATCAGTATTCCGCCATTGACGCAAGAAACACGTTTAGAATTAGTAAAAACGCTCAAACAACGTTTGGAAGACGGCAAAGTTCTCATCCGCGCTTTGCGCGGAGAAACAAAAAAAGATATTGAAAAGCAAAACGGCAGCGCCGGTGTTTCTGAAGACGATATCGACACAGACTTAGAAAAATTAGAAAACGAAGTGAAAAAAATAATAGCCCAAGTGGATCAATTGGGAGCTACAAAAGAAGCACAGCTACTCAAAGTCTAAGCGATGACAATCATCATTTTTTTGTTAATTTTATCTTTAGTGGTTTTAATTCATGAATTAGGACATTTTTTGTTAGCAAAAAAGTTTGGCGTCTGGGTGAAAGAATTCGGTATTGGTTTTCCGCCACGCCTAAGCAAACTTTTTACTTGGCAAGATACAGATTTTACTCTCAATTGGATTCCCTTAGGCGGTTTTTGTGCCATGGATGGTGAATTGGAAGATTTAGCCGCCGTAGAAGAAGAACAAAAACCTTCCGCAAAAGCAGAAAAATCTACTTTACCAACTCAAGCCTTAAAAAAAATTACACCGGCAGCAAAAGCCAAAAAATTTGATTACAAAAAACCGTGGCAAAAGTTTTTCATTATTGCCGCCGGGCCACTGATGAACTTACTGCTCGGGGCGGTCATTTTTATGATCGTTTTTAGCGTGGAAGGTATTCCAGAAAAGCAAAAAGAGGCTGTTTATATCGAAGAAGTCGCCAACGAGCAAACACAATTACAAGCTCAAACTCGAATTTTAACTTTGGAAAGCTCCAGTAGCGGTATTATTCAAGCTACTAGCAATCAAACTGTAATTGATTTTGTGCAAACTCACCGCGGAGAATTAGTAGAAATCACTACTAGCGGTTCGTGCACGACGAGCGGTGAATGCAATGATGAGCTTCTCAAGGCGCAAGTTTATGTCCGCACAGCAGAAGAAACTCCCCCTGGAGAAGGCGCCTTGGGCATCACTTTAAGTGAATATAGAGTCATTTTTTATCCATGGTATAAGCAAATTCCTTTGAGCGTGGTAGCTGGCTTTGCTGAATCATGGCGTAGCGCTAAAGACTTATTAATTGGTTTAGGCCAAGCACTTGGCGATTTAATTATCGGCAAAGAAAGCGAAGTGGTAATGATGGGACCAGTTGGTATCGTGTCGCAATTAAATCGCCAACAAACCTTCCGCCACGGTTGGCTAGTGATTTTGCAATTTATCGGTATTCTTTCAATTAATGTCGGCGTAATGAATTTATTGCCAATTCCCGCCCTTGACGGTGGGAGAATCATTTTAATTTTCTTAGAGAAATTTTTTGGTCGGGAAAAAATTGCCAAATTTGAAATAGGTTTAAATTACTTTGGTTTTATCTTTTTAATTGTGCTTACAATTTTGGTAACTGGTCAAGATATTTGGCGAGTTTTTCAAGGAGGTTAAGATGGGACAAAGAGTTAATAAAATTGGCAAAAAGAAGAAAAACAAAAAGTTTATTCATAAGAGAATTATAACACAAACAAAAAGAATAAAAAAGTTATTCTTAAACAAGGAACTAGTTCAAATAAAGTAGTTAAGACTGCTACTTCAAAGGCAGTAACGGTCGAAGAAAAACCAAAAACAGATTTCTTTGGTTTTTCTAACCAATTTTTTATTCAGGATCTCAAGCAAACCGCTTTTGCTACCAGTGTTGTAACTATAATTTTACTAATTATTTTTTTTATGATAAAATAATCAAATAAAGTGCCGTAAGAAGGTGTCATACTCATGATGGAAAAAATAGATCTTAATCAACAACAAATTAATCAAGAAAATTCGGTGGTCGGGGAACCGTCAATGACAGTTGCCACTGACGCTACTACGCCAGCCGTTCAGCCACACTTAGGAAGAGAAAGACAAATGTCTAAAAAAACAAATGATAAATGGTTATACGCAATTCCAGTGGCGGTTTTGGGCTTAGCTTTTTTAGCCGGTAATTTTATTTTTCAAAAAAAAGCAATCGTGACAGAACCAGAGCCAGAAACAATCGCAGAAACTGACGAAAATTCATTATTGGCAATCGATTCTAGTATGCCAAAAACCGAAGCTTGCCCGCTTAACGGTGCTATGTATACCCAAGTAGAAAAAGATTCTTGGTCACAACGTCGTCCGCTGGCAGTAATGATCGAAAACACTCCAGAGGCAAGACCACAATCTGGCTTAACTAATGCCGATATCGTTTTTGAAGCCGTGGCAGAAGGCGGTATCACTCGTTTTATGGCCATGTATTATTGTGACGCCCAAAAAGAAGAAATTACTTTAGCGCCAATTCGCTCAGCGAGAACTTATTATATTGATTTGGCTTCTGGTTTTAACTTGCCCATGTATGTGCATGTTGGCGGAGCGAATGTAGACGGACCAACCAATGCTTTGGGCCAAATTGCCGATTACGGTTGGGCCGGCGAAAACGACATTAATCAATTTAGTGTTGGTTATCCCACTTTTATCCGCGATTATAATCGCATTCCCGGAGTTGAAATTGCTACTGAACACACTATGACCACTAGCACGGAAAAACTTTGGGCAGTTGCTACCAAACGTGGCTGGACAAATATGTCACCAGACACGACAGTGGGCAAAAAAACCATTGCCGGTAGTGATTGGCAAGATGGCTACACCGGTTGGACTTTCAAAGATGGAGCCAGCAGTAATGCTAGCCAGACTATCAGCTATGGTTTTTGGAGCGGTTACACCGCTTTCGACGTGAAATGGGATTATGATCCAAGTACCAACCTTTACGCTCGTACCAACGGTGGCAGCGCTCAAACCGATCTAAACAATAATGAGCAAATTAAAGTTAGTGATGTAATTGTTATGTTTGTTGATGAAACTGGACCAATTAACGAACAAAAACATATGCTTTATGACGTAACCGGCAAAGGCAAAGCAATTTTGTTTGCTGACGGTAAAGCTCAAGATATTACCTGGAGTAAAAAAACTCGTGAAAGTGAGCTAGAATTCTTAGATAGCAAAGGCAAGGCAGTAGAATTAACTCGCGGTAAAATTTGGATTTCTGTCTTAGCTGATGGCACCACAGTTAATTATTAAAAATTATGGCAAAACTTCAAGATATTATCACCAGCAGAGTCAGAGTTAAGTTATTAGAGTTGTTTTTAGGACAACCTGAACAAATTTTCTATATTCGTGAAGCAACTCGTTTAACAGGTGAAGAAATTAATGCTGTGCGTCGCGAATTGCTTAAACTCACCGAAGATGGAGTTCTTTATTGTGAAAATCGTGGCAATCGCCAATATTACGGTGCTAGTAAAAAATATCTTTTCTTTCCAGAACTACAGCAAATGGTTTTTAAAGAAACTGGCTTGGGTAAAAAAATTCTTCGTTTACGCAGAAAGCTGGGCTCTTTAGAATATGTAGTTCTCACACCGGCTTTTTTCAATCATGAAAAAAAGAACGACGGTTTAGACTTATTAATCATTGGCGAAGTGGTAGTACCAGAGTTAGAATTACTGCTTAAAGAAGAAGAAAAGAGTTTAGGCAGAGAAATTAATTTTACTATTTTTGACGAAAAAGAATTTAAATTCCGCAAGCAACGTCGTGATCCTTTCATCATGGAAGTTCTTTACGGTAAGCGGATTATGATTATCGGTGATGAGGAAGCCTTTGCAGACAAAGGCCAATTTGTCTAAAAATGTTAGACCCCAATGTGGCCGCTGCTTTAGAAAAACAAGCACAAAATTTGTTAGCGCGTTTTAAGCCGCAAGAAACTCAAGACAAACTTTCCCTTTTACAAAAGGAGGCCGCTGCGCCAGATTTCTGGCAGCAAGCCCAAGCACAAAGTAAAATGCAGACACTTGGTCAACTGGAAAGTGAACTAGCGGATTTTCGAGAATTAAAAACGGCCTTAGACGATTTACAAACTTGTAATTTTATGTTGGAAAGTGATAGTGACAATGAAACTTATCAAGTTGAACAAATTCGTGCTTTTCAAACTTTATCGCCCATAGTTAAAAAAATGGAACTGCAGCAATATTTAAACGGTAAATATGACCGACAAGGAGCCATTTTTAGTGTTCATGCCGGGCAAGGCGGCACAGAAGCGATGGATTGGGCAAGTATTCTTGCTCGAATGTATGTACGTTATTTTGAGCGCCATGGCTTCAAATTTCAATTAATTAGCGAATCTCGTGGTGAAGAAGCCGGTATTAAAGCTGTGAGTTATGAAGTTAACGGACCATTCGTCTACGGTTTACTTAAACATGAAGCAGGCACACATCGTTTGGTACGTTTATCGCCATTTAACGCCGATAATTTGCGACAAACATCCTTTGCTCTAGTAGAAGTTTTACCTTTAATCAGCGACAACGATCAAGATATTAAGTTGAATCCCAATGATTTAGAATGGCACTTCACTCGAGCCGGCGGAGCCGGCGGTCAAAACGTTAATAAAGTTAATACGGCAGTCGAACTGACATACTTACCGACTGGCTTAGTGGTGCGTTGCCGCGAAGAACGTTCGCAAGAACAAAACAAACAACGAGCTTTGCAAATTTTAAGAGCGAAATTAGCTTTAGCGCAAGAAGAAGCAAAAAAAGCCGAAGTTAGTGCGCTTAAAGGCGACAAAATTCAGGCCAGTTGGGGTACTCAAATCCGTAATTACGTATTGCACCCGTATCAATTAGTAAAAGATACTCGAACTGAGTGGGAGACAAGCGACACGGCTGGTGTTTTGGACGGCAATTTAGATGATTTTATTAATGCGGCCTTGAGTAAATTAACATGATATAA
>JAUNST010000037.1 GCA_030539095.1 bacterium | reverse complement strand
AATACGATTTTTACCCAAGTCAACGTAATTTGCCTTGCCGCTAAAACTGGCCGTCACCATTTGGAAACCGCCTAAGAGGATAAGAATAAACAAAGCAATACCAGCGATCGGAAAAACAGCTGTCTCCATAGCGCGATTAATAATATCTCCAGGAGTGGAGCTAACACCAAGCACACTACTTTCCTTGAGTGGATTAATTTCTGCTAAAGATTCTTTTTTAAGCTTATCAACGTCTTCCAATTCAAACTCTAAAGTCGGCGTGCCAGAAGGATTGCCTTCACAACAAAAGATATTAATCCATTGCTGCGTTAAATAGACAGAAGCTAATTGTGTTTGTCCCTCTGGACAAGCACTACTGCTGTCCGATTTAATCACGTAACCGTTTAAGCCACTACATTGAGTGCGAAAATCTGTTTCTTGTTGATCGGCGGCTTGCACCAGGCTCGCCAACATTAAAATCGCAAAAAGACAATCAACGAATGTTAATAAGATAATGCGTTTTAATTTAGTCATATTTTTATTATTCTAAATTTTATTTTAGATTTTTATTCTGTATTTTGTTTAGAACCCTTTTTGAAAGATTCTAAATTAAATTCAGAATTAGAGTTGCTCTCGACCTGCCTACTTGAGGTAAGCAGGTCGAGAAGCAAGATCGCTTTTTAGCTGAATAACCGTTTGATCGGCTGCCAGAGCAGTAGACCAATACCGAGATAGAACCAGAGTTGACTGATCTCTATCTGGTAATTGAAGAGATAGATGCGCGGTAGCAAACTAACCAAGATCCAGGCGATCAGCACCAGAATTGGCAGTCGCCATGCGTTTCTCGCTGGCCAATGGCGTGGTTGGCGCCGGATGAGAGACCAGATTTGCTTCAAACTTTGCCAGATTGTGAGACAGGCCGGCTTGACAGCCAACCAGATCAGTAAACCGTAGCACATCAAAGCAAAAAGGGCGTACAACTGCTGTGGCAGTTTAATCAGTATTTCCTCTACCCAAGGCATTAAGCCTAAACCAACTAGCCACCAGGCAGCAATTTTGACATTGTTGCGCGGGCTATCAGTTTGGAAGCAGAAGCGAGTCGCTGCTGATTCTATGCTTAAAGTGGGCACCGGAATCACTAAAATTGCTGCCAACAGCGTTTTTTGGCTTAGCCTTTTCAGGCTGGGAGCGAGGTTGTCCGCTGCTGCGTCCGGATTCCCTAAGGAATCCGTTAGAAGAGTGATATAAACCTCTAAACCCATCAGAAAGGTTGCCACCGGGAAAAGCAGAATGCTCCAACTCCAGGTTCGCGGGAAAGCTATAAGCTGTTGCCAGAAACTGAGTTGCGCCGGGGCCAGTAAACCACCGAAAAAGCCACTCCAACTAGCGTTGACGATTAAGTCGTCCACCTTGAAAATGGCAGTCGTCATGCCGTTGGCAAAACTGAGAAGGGCGGCTAAGCCAAGCAAGAGCCAACTAGGATGTTTGTTTTTCACCCAGTATACAATGTTGACAAGCAGCACAATCACCAGCAGCCAGCTCCAAGTGTTAAACTGGAGTTGACTATTGCCTAGACGCAGACCGAAGCCGGCGATTTGAGCAATAAGCAAAGCGACAATGAGTAACCGGCCAATTTCGAACGGTAAACGCTTGATGCGAGCCACTGCTGTGGGATTTTGTACCACTTTGGCTGCTAGCCAGTACCCCAGAGGGGCGAGCAGTAAGCCAAGGCGGACGAGTCCGAGATCGTGGGTTTGCATCATCAAAGTTGCTTGAAGAGCCATCAGTGGCAGAGCCGGTCGGGACAGAAGCGAGACATCGGGACTTTTTTGCAGATCCCAGAATGTCATTAAGCCGTAGCCAATGAACACCCAAGATCCGTGACTGCCCATTTGCGAGCCGCAAATGAGCAGCAGAAAAGCGATTGACGCTACCTGCGCCAAACCTGCTTGCCATGGTTTGTAAATCTTCCTCATGATAGTTTCCTCCTCAGTCTTTTTACGTTTAGAGAACCGATTTCTATCTATAATGAAACAGAACGTGAAAAAAAACGTTCTGAGATTTTCGATATTCAGCTTTTAAAGAGCCTTTAGCGCTGGCTGTCCGCGAGAGTCAGCTAAAGCTAACAAACGCAAACAGAACTGCGCTAAAAGATACTTATTATATCATATTATGGGACTTTTGTCAAGAGGTAGGGTTTTCAGGCTTTTTGCAAATGCTGGCGCGCGGCTGGCGTCACCACTCGCCCTTTGGGCGTCTTCTGCAAAAAGCCAATTTGCAGCAAATACGGCTCTAGCACTTCTTCAATCGTGCTTTCGTCTTCACTAATAGCCGCGGAAAGAGTGGACAAACCGACCGGGCCGCCAGCATATTTTTTGATAATTGTTTGCAAAAGAAAACGGTCGCCATCGGTTAAACCGAGTTGGTCAACGTCGAGTAGATCAAGAGCTTGAGTAATGCTGGCGGCAGAAAGTTCACCGCCAAAACGCACTTGGGCGAAATCGCGCACGCGCTTGAGTAACTTGAGAGCTATGCGCGGCGTGCCGCGGGCGCGGCGTGCCAGAAGCAACGCTTCTGGTTCTGCTAAACTTAAATCCAACTTCTGGCCAGCATGCTGCAAAATCGTGGTTAATTCTGGTGGTTGATAATACTGTAAACGGTAAGTGGCACCAAAACGATCTCGGAAAGGTCCGGTGAGGGCGCCAAAACGGGTGGTGGCGCCCACCAGCGTAAACGGTGGTAAATCCAAACGTACTGTGCGCGCGGAAGGTCCTTTCCCGATCACAATATCCAAAGCAAAATCTTCCATCGCCGGATAAAGGGTTTCTTCCACCACTTTCGGCAAACGATGAATTTCATCGATAAAAAGGACATCGTGTGATTCTAAATTGGTTAGAATTGCCGCCAAATCCCCCACTTTGGTAAGAGCGGTTCCAGAGGTAACTTTGAGATTGCTACCCATTTCTTTAGCGATTAAATGCGCCAAAGTGGTTTTGCCTAGTCCTGGCGGTCCGTAAAAAAGTAAATGATCTAGAGCTTCGCCACGAGTTTTGGCAGCTTGCGTTCCAATGAGAATCGCTTCTTTCACTCTCTCTTGACCGTGAAATTCGGCCCAAGAAGCCGCACGCAGACTAGTGAGAAGTTGCTCTTCTTCCGGATTTTCCTCTTGTACTAATTGATTAACGTTCTGACGCATAGCTTCATTATAGCAGAGAAATATATAACTAAAGGCGATAATTGAGCTTAATAACGCCTATGCGTTCGCTTTAGGTCTAGGAACAACAGCTAAAGATAATCCAAAAGAATTAATAAGCTTACTAACTGTGCTAATTTTAGGATCACCTTGTTTATTAAGAGATTGATAAAGATTTGCACGATTTAGCCCAGTTTTTTTGGATATTGCGCTCATGCCTTTGGAACGAGCGATATCTCCCAAGGCACCGGCAATGAGAGTATAGTCACCATCTAGTAACACTTCATTTAAGTAAGCACTTATATCTTTAGGAGACTCTAGATAATCAGCCGCGTCCCAGCGACTGATTTTGAGTTCTTCTGCTGAAAATTTTGTCATAATTTCATTTTTTCCTTATTAGAAAGATTCGCACGTTTGCGTTCCAACTTTGGTAAATGACAAACGATAACCAAGAACGCTCATCACTTGAGTAACTGTGTGAAGAGTAGGATTGCCAGAATAACTGAGTGAATTATATAAATTTTCGCGAGCTAAGCCTGTTTTTTTAGAAATTTTGAGCATACTTTGGGCGCGCGCTGCTACGCCGAGAGCGTCAGCAATGTGTCGATAATCGTTGCTTTCGAAAGCAACTTTGAGATAGCTATCGATATCTGCTTGATTCTCCAACATTTCTGCGCTATCCCAGCGACTGATTTTGAGTTCTTCTGCTGAAAATTTTGTCATAATTTTAACTCCTTCTTTATTTCTCTAGCTTTATCGATGTCTGCTCGCTGAGCAGATTTATCACCTCCACCTAGTAATAAAAGCTGAATGCCTCCTATTTGGCAAAAATATAGGCGATAACCAGGGCCATAGTTAATCTTTTTCTCATAAATTCCGTTTCCCACGAATTTTATATTACCTAAATTTCCCTCTTCCATTCTGCCAATATGATCAATTATCACGATTCTTGCCTGGCGGTCTTTAAGCTTTTTCAACCATTTAACGAAGTATTCAGTTTTATTAACTTCTAACCTCGTGTTAGGTGTATTGTAATATAAAAAATACATTTTGTCAACCTTCTTTCTTTACCTTTCCCATTTTTGCTACGAAAAAAGCACCCTTAATAAGTGCTCCAGAAAAATTACTGAAAAACTGATTGATTAACTTCTTCTCTTGAGCAGCGACAAGTCTCACTTGGAACTACCCTCTAAAGCCGACATTTTCCCCTTGAGTTTTAGTTATGGCAATATGGATCAATTTTTCATTAGAGCCAGGAAAAATACCATGAGTCGTAATGCCTACGGGCAAGAAATCGATTACAAAAAGTTTTTGGGGTTTTAACTTCTAAGAGGTATAATCTTGGGTAGTGCCAAAGAAAAAAGGAAAAATCGAAGGAAAACTGCCAAGTGGTCAAATCACCCCAGATGATGTCAGAGTTTTTGAATTAAAATTGATTGATGAATACGCTAAAAATCTTGATCTAACTATAGATAATAATGATTTGGCAAATGGTCTGACTTCGATTGCCGATCAAATGCAAATTGCAAAAGATTGCAATGATAAAAAAAGGTTTCATCAACTGGGTCAACTATTTTCCCTCGTTAAGAGAAATTATATTTGCCCAGGCCTAGAGATTATTGAAGGCGGTTATTTTGAAGGCATGAGGTCTGACCAAACCGATACCTATGAAAAAATCGAAAACAACCCCGAACAGTTTGTTATAGATAATCACCGTTCAAAAATCAAAATGAAAGACCCTCTCATCTTTGACTCTGTTGATAGAACTCCGCCAAGTGTTCGTTATCTAAACGTCCATCTTCACAGCATAATTGATGAAGCGCAAATGCCAGAGGCAATCAAACAATGGAGCAATAAAAGTGATCAACTCTTAAGAGAGTATCACCCTTCACAGGAAAGCCCTGACCAAGAGACCTAACTGATTTGTTGTCGTATCCTGCACATATCAAATAAAGACTTAGGACTCATCCATGCTAAGCACCTTCTTCCAAAAGAAAAATTAGCCAGTCTAATCCTTAATCTTTATTAAGGGATAGGTGGTGAACTACGGCATTTACTGTCAACTTTAGAACAACAATATTTACCACAGTACCTTTTACCCTAAAATAGTTACTACTTCCGCATACAATGACGACAAATGATTCTGCTTTAATCTAAATTTCGTCCCATGATTATGCCCTGTTCTGGCATCAAAATCGACAAACAAATTACCCTCATCAATCGCATTTAAAAAACCATCAAATTTAAAACCCTTAAGCATGTAAATTTTATTGTACCAATAAAACTCTTTGCCGTTTTCTTTTTTTGTCTCTGCTTGGACATAAAAACAGTTAAGTAGTTTTGTTCCAGCCTTATTAGACAGGTCACTAAAACCCCAATATGGTTGAGGGTTTAACTCTTTTAAGCCAACACTTTGTCTGATTCTATCTAACCATTCAGAATGCTTACTGCCAACCTTATCTGCTTCAAAAGTAATAATCACTTTTTCATTTTTTCTGTCTACCACAACTTTAAATCCCCTATCGCTAAACGTATTTCCACTTATTGTTTGTCTAAAACTCATTTCACTATCTAAGTATTTAGTGCCCGCTTCTTGATGCTTCCAACCATACAATGGAAGAAAGACTTGCGGCACAAATTTTATTGCTCTAGGCGATGGTTCACAGTGAAAGAGAGTCGTTAACGAAGCTGAGCCAGCTCTTTGTGCCTTTAGTTCCCATTCTGCTGCATTCGGTATAGGCAAGTTGTTTTCCTTGATACCTAAATAGTCTTCAAGACTATTCCCAATACCACCATGATTGCCAAACCTGCCATTTTCCACCCAACCTAGAGCTGACAATTCTTTAAGCTTATCTATTAGTTTTTCTTTTGTATAAATCTGCATTAGACTACATTCCTAAATCCAGTTGTAACTGTTTTTTAGCTACAGTATTTTGCTTTTTTAGATAACCATCCCTTATTCTATCATTTGCAAGATCGCAATATTCTTTAGATAATTCAATACCTACGTAACTTCTTCCAAGATTTCTTGCCGCAATTGCAGTAGTGCCAGATCCCATGAACGGATCAAGTACGAGCTCAGCATTTGTCGAGCCAATGATTCGTTCTATTAACTGAATAGGAAAGGGTGCGGGGTGAGGATTATTCAGTTCTTGTCCAAATTCCCAAACATCACCATAGGCATTAGCTTTAGGAGCTAACTGAAATTTTTTCTTTGCGATTAGATATATCACTTCATACGTTGGTAGGAAATAGCCCTTATTGAAGTTTATTCCACCATTTCTTTTCCAAATAATTATTTGCCTTACTGGAAAACCATAAACTATATCCTGTCTATCTTGGAGTAGTCCTTTTTGAACTCTCCACTTATGATTATAAAAAATAGCCCCTGTTTCCTTAACAACTCTCATCATTTCACTCAAGCATTTTCTTTGCCATTCAACATATTCAGCATGAGGC
>JAUNST010000036.1 GCA_030539095.1 bacterium | reverse complement strand
TTCTAAGCAAGTATATTTTACTTACTTAGTGGAGGATTTCGTTTGCGAAGTGAGGTTAAACGAAAGTTTGACAAGCTTAACAAAATGCGCGATAATGAAAGCTAATTATGTCTAATAAAGCGGACGATTTTGCTCGCCAGGCTCAGGTTTACGTGCCAGATTTAAAAACCAATTGGCATCTTGACCGAGTGGCGTTTTTTGGTAGTGCCGACATTCCAGTTGAAAGCCAGCTCTATGCGGAGGCATTTGCTTGTGCTAAACTTTTGGCGGAAAACGGCAAGATTATCGTTAATGGCGGTGGACCAGGTATAATGCAAGCATCTTCTCAAGGCGCTGCCGCTGGCGGCAGCGAAACGATCGGTGTCACTCTCAACCCGCCTAAAGAAGAAATGCCGGAATTCGAAGGCGAATCTCCAGGTAATCGTCTAACCCTACAAATTAAAACTCAAAACTATATCGAGAGAATGTTCGGCTTGCTCAGCCAGGCGGATGTGTTTGTCTGTTTCCGCGGCGGCACTGGGACTCTGAGCGAGTGGAGCACCGCCTGGTTGCTGGCGCATCTATATTACGGACGACATAAACCGCTAATTCTTTACGGCAGTTTTTGGTTTGAAGTGATGGAATGTATCAATTGCAATTTTTTAATCGGCGAAAAAGAACGCAACATTTACCGGATTGTGGAGAATAAAGAGCAACTTTTGGCCGTAATTGAAGGTTTGGAGCGCGAATTACAGGTTTTGCGCGAAGAACAGGTGAAAACATGAAAGTAACTTGCATTGGCGCCGCCTTAATTGACATTTTCTTTATGTCTGAGCAATTCAAACGAGAAGAAAAGCCAGAAGGGGCATATTTGTGCCAAAAATACGGTCATAAAATTGAAATCGAGGAGTATCACTTAACCACTGGCGGCGGCGCCTCAAATACGGCGGTCGGTTTTGCCAGGCGAGGGCACGATGTTAATATCGTGGCCGAGCTGGGCAAAGACGACTTCTCCCAGATTATCCGCAATGAGCTGATCAAGGAAAAAGTGAATACCGCCCACATGGTGGGCGAAAAACTCGAGCAAACCGGTTGTAGCGTGATTTTGCGAGGCGGCGACGGTGAACGGACAGTGATGGTGAGCCGGGCGGCGAGCGCCTTACTCGATGATTACGATATTCCGGAAACTTTTTTACGTACTCAAGATTGGATACACTTAAGCAGTACCGGTGGCAACGCGCGAGCCCTAGCCAAAATCTGGCAAATTTTCACCATTAAACCGTCAATCGGGCTTTCTTGGAACCCAGGCACAAAAGAACTGGCACTTTTAGCTCAAGGAGAATTAGCTCTACCTAAGATCAAAAAAGGTGTCTTTTTTGTTAATAAACAAGAGTGGGAGTCAGTGGCCGCCCGCCAAGCAGAAATTTTAGCAACTTTCCCGATTGTGGTAATGACTAATGGCGGCGAGGGCGGTCAAATTTTAGTTAAAGGCCAGCCAAAATTAGATTTTTTGCCGGCGCGCCATGGTGAGTCAGCTTTTGAGGCGACTGGCGCCGGCGACGCTTTCGCTTGTGCTTTTGTTAGTACACTGCTCTATGACCGTCCACTTGAGGAAGCCCTAGAAGCCGCTAAAAATAATTCTGATAGCGTCATCCGCCATTTAGGGTCAAAAAAAGGCTTATTAAGTTTTTAAGCCATGATATAATGCCGATTATGTCTCATTTACCGGAATTTAGCTTAATTATTCCTACTTTAAACGAAGAAAAAGCCCTACCGACCCTACTTAATGACCTAAAAAAACAGTCATATCGCGATTTTGAGATAATTGTGGTTGACGGCAAAAGTAATGACAAAACGGGGCAAAAGGTGGCCGAATTTAAGCAAAAAAACCCCAATTTACCAGTTTCTTTTTATCAAGTACAACGAAGAAATGTGGCTTTTCAACGTAATTACGGTGCTAAACAGGCAAAAAATGAATGGCTAATTTTTCTTGATGCTGATGATCAATTGCCTCAGTTTTTTTTGCTCGGTTTAGCTTATCAACTTGAGAAAAATAGCCGTCCAGTCGATCTTTTTTCTACTCTAATTCACCTTAATCAAAAAGATGCAAAAACGCCTTTTTATCACACAATTGCCCAAGGAATCAATCTTTTTTTAACTACAAGATATAAATCAGCTCAACCTTTAGCTCTGGGTGCACTTTTGGGCGTCCGCAATGACGTCTTTGCCAAGGTTCAATTTAATCCAGAGAATAAAGTGATGGAAGACTCAATTTGGGTCAAAAAAGCCCGCCAGCATGGGTTTAAATTTACTCTTTTTCACGAACCGACTTATGCTTACTCGATGCGTAGAGTGAAAGGCAAGGGACTTTTTAAGACTGCTAAAGCCTCTTTTTTAATGCAAATGCGTTATCTTTTCGGTGACGACTTTAGCGAAACCGATTGTGGCTATGAAATGTTCGGTGGTCAAGAGTACGAAAAAAAGTCTAAGCGATTTTAATTTCTTTCAGTTGTTCAGTATCTGTTGCTTGATCTGGTGTTTTGTCGTCTCGCCAGCGTACCAGGCGTGGAAAGCGTAAACCGTAACCGCTTGTGTGAATTGACGACTTAGTCATTTCGTCAGCTGCGATTTCTGCCACCAACTCTGGCGCCAGCCAAACGTCTGGCCTAATAATTTTATTCACTTGATAAGCGGCTGGCGCCTCTTTTACCTCTAGAGGGGCGCTTTTTTGTTTCAACTCACGAAATTGTTCGTCGCTCAGGCCAGTGCCAATCTTGCTAATAGATAAGTAATTACCTTTCCCGTCTGGCACGCCAACCAAAAAAGCGCCTAAACCAAAATCGTGGCGCTTCCCTTTGCCATAATAATAACCCATCACTACCAGATCAAGAGTATCGTTTAACTTGCCACAACTACCCTCATCTTCTTTAATTTTTACCCAAGTCCAACCCTTACGTCCGCTTTGATAAATCGAATTAAACTGCTTCGCCACCATGCCTTCTAAACCTGCTTTTAATTGTGTCTGGTGATATTGATGCAGAATTACCGCATCTTGAGTGACGATAAAAGGTGCTAAAACGGACCAAGTGGTGTCACTAATAATTTTTGCCAAGATTTTTTTGCGTTCAGACAAGGGAGTATTAATTAAATCGTTGCCGTCTAGATACAAGACGTCGAAAATGAAGAATTTTATTGGTAATTCCTGCGATTTTTGCGCCACGCCATGCTTACGCCTGCGAGTCATAGTCTCTTGAAAAGGCAACATCTGACCAGTTTTAACATTAAAACCAACAGCTTCAGAATCAAAAATAGCTTCTTTGATCGGCAAATTTTTTCCTAAAGCTGGCAATTCTGGAAACATTGCGGAAACATCTTCTAAATTGCGCGTAAAAGCTTTAACAATCACCTCTTCGCCTTGGCGACGCAAATGAATTTGCACCCGCATGCCGTCATATTTAGGCTCAGCGATCACTTGAGTCATTTTTTCGATAATATCGTGAGCTGTATTTAACCTCTGGCAAAGTGCGGCCACCAACGGGACGCCCCATTGCAATTGATAAGTCTGAGCTAATTTAGTTAAACGTTTTTCCGATTCTCCAGGCAGCTCTTGGAGCAATTTTAAGTATGAGGCCGCTAAAAGCCCTACATCGGCTTTTTTTTGATAAATCTCCTCTAAGACCTTAGTTTCGCTTTTCATGCCTGTTCCGGCCCATGAGAGGCTATCTAGAATAGTCATTAAAGAGAAACCCAGACGCAATTTGCCAATGACGATGCGAGTGACGACTTTAGCACTATCTGGATCTAACCGAGCATAAAGTTGGGCCAGTAAACGTAGTTTTTCTTCCTGCGAGCCTTCTCCACCAACCATAGCAATTTGTTCTAAATCAGCGTAAACCTGGCTAATATCTAGATCTTTTTGGCGTTCCAGATGCAGATCACCGACTATTGCCCTGGCCGTTTCACCCCAGTCGCCAGTTTCTCGTTGTTTCTTTTTGATCAATTCCAGAGTAGCTTTTTCATCTGTCTCGCCAAAAAGATCAACGCTGACTCCACCGGCGGCCGTCAGGCCGCCATTTGCCAAAGCCAACTTAGCCAAAGCCCGGCCGACCATTTTTTCACTTAGAGCAAACTCTAAGGAATTATAGGCCGGCCTCAACTGCCCTTGAATCAAATTAGCAATTAAATTTGCTTCGTCTGGGTTGGTAGCTTGCCATAACTGCGCCAACAAATGCGTCATTTTTAAACGCGAAGAATATTTTTCTATCTCGAGTAATTTTTGTGCCAATGTTTGAAATTGCATAAATTGATTATATACGTAAATTTGCAAATTCGCGGTTCAGCTCTGTGATCACAAACTAGCCTATAAGATAAATTACTTGTAATTTTGAGGGTTTGTGATACAATAAGCGATCCTTACGTCAATTTTTTGGCTGAGCCAGAGCGGCAAAGTACAAAATTGAGACGCGTTCTATAAAAGATGAGCTGGAGCCAAAAATTGAAAACAAAGGAGGGTTTTCCGTGGCAAAGACTCGAGACAACCTGGCAATCGGTTCTGACTGGATAAACAAGCGTAAGTTTTCCGTGGCAGAAACTCAAGATAATCTGACGATGTTGAGTATTAAGCAACTGGCGAAAAGAATTCTTCAACTTAATCGGGAAGAGAGAAAGGAATTCGCTTTTATCTTGAGAGAAAACGAACAACTAACCGCGGATTTGGCCAAGGAACGAAAGCAGAACGAACGCTTACGGCGCCGCCTCTGCAATTTGCACAATGAATTGCTGGCGGCCGACTATGCCATCGAGCAAGCGGATAAAAGTTTCGATGATCTCAGTGGCGAGTTGCATGACGTTTTTGCAAGAGCACAAGAAGAGGCGCTCTATCTCTTAACTGAGCATGCCTACAACTAAAACATCTGGCTGTAAGTGTTTAAGCAACGGCTTGCGTCTTTATCAGACGACCACTCCAGTTCATCTTTTTTACGTCTCCACTGTCGCAAGACAGTGGAGACAACTGATTTAAGACGAATCAATGTTCTTTTAAATTATAAAATTACTCTAAAACTGCTCATTGACTTTCTTTTTTATTATGTTAAAATACCAATTCTTGTTCTTAAAAAAGCTTCAAATCTTAAGCGACTTGATTCGGGCCCTTAGCTCAGCTGGCTAGAGCGCTTCATTTGCAATGAAGAGGTCAAGGGTTCGAGTCCCTCAGGGTCCACCAACGACAAGCTACGTCATACAGTAAACAATTTTTGTTTATTGTTAATTTAGCTTCTCGAGTTACTGGTCCAGGAGTAATTACCGTCAATTTTTTGGCGGAAATCCGGATCGCTGAACAAAAGTAGCTGAACGGGTTCTTTAACAAGTGAAGATCGGAAACGAGATTGATAATCTATCAAATCTCGTTTAAAGTAAATATTCTAAACAAATTTTTTTAAAATGAATTTTTTTGTCATTTAGGCCAATCCCGCATTAATTTGCGGGAAATAGCATCTTAAAAGTTATTTTATCGTTACAAATGTAAATTAATGCAGATAGCGGATGCCTTGGCTTGTTTGGACGACGAAGGACGCTAAGGGCGCGAAAGTCGTCGGGGAGCTCCCAAAAAGCTATGATCCGACGGTATCCGAATGGAGCAATCCAAGCACAGTAATATGTGCTTACTGAGTGCCTTAAGGCACTCGGGGGCAACCTGGTGAACTGAAATATCTAAGTAACCAGAGGAAAAGAAATCGCACGAGATTCCCTGAGTAAGCGACGAGCGAAAAGGGAAGAGCCCAAACTCAGATTTATCTGAGGGTTGTAGGACTTCAATTTGCTTTATCATTGATAGTAGAACAGTGTGGAATAGCTGACCAAAGACAGTGAAAGTCTGGTATACGAAATTAATGATAAATCATCGAGGATTCCTGAGTAGGTTGGGAGACGGCAAACTCCCTTCTGAATCTGGGGTGACCACACTCCAAGGCTAAATACCAAACAAGACCGATAGTGAACGAGTACCGTAAGGGAAAGGTGAAAAGAAGGGTTGAAGACCCCATGAAATAGTACCTGAAACTATCTGCTAACAATCAGACAAAGTCCCGCCACTAAAAGATTTAAGTGGTGCGGTAAGGAAATAATTATGTTTTATGTGTATATTCTTCAAAGTATTGAAGATGGAACTTTTTACACTGGATATACTGGTGATCTTAAAGAGAGATTTACTAGTCATAATACCGGTAGATCGCAATATACTAGCAAGTCACAATGGAAGCTAGTTTATTACGAAGCATATGAAAACAAATTATTAGCTACGAAAAGAGAAGCTGTGCTCAAAAAGTACGGGCGAGTTTATCAGTTATTAATCAAAAGAATTAATAACTTTTGAATCTTTTAGTGGCGGGATGATGTCGTGCCTATTGAAGAATGAGCCGGCGAGTGAATCATAACAGCAGGTTAAGCAATTTTAATTGCGCAGCCAAAGTGAAAGCGAGCGTGAATAGCGCGTTTTTTGTTGTTGTGTTTCGACCCGAAACCAGGTGAGCTTACCATGGTCAGGATGAACCTTGATTAAACTTGAGGGGAGGTCCGCACTGATGACTGCTGCAAAAGTCTCGGATGAACTGTGGTAAGGGGTAATATGCCAAACGAACCTGGAGATAGCTGGTTCTCCCCGAAATATATTTAGGTATAGGGTCAGGTTAAGTTGATTGAGGGTAGGGCTCTGATCTGAGTTTCCTGGGCGAAAGCCTTGGACTCTAGTCAAACTTCGAATATCAATTAATGTTTCCTGGCACTCAGCTTACGGGAGCTAAGTTCCGTAAACAAAAGGAAAACAATCCAGATTCACGAATAAGGTCTCTAATAATCGTTTAGTGGGAAAGGAAGTTTTATTTCTCAGACACCTAGGAGGTCGGCTCAGAAGCAGCCATCCTTCAAAGAAAGCGTAACAGCTCACTAGCCGCAGAAATGATGCGCCGAAGATCCAACGAGGCTAAAACATTGAACCGAATTTTGAGATTTGGTGCGATTTATCGCACTAAGTGGTAGGGGAGCGTTCTGTGTACTTTGAAGCTCGACCGTAAGGATCGGGTGGAGTGATCAGAAGTGAGAATGCTGGCATGAGTAACGAATATCAGGGTGAGAATCCCTGACTCCGAAAATCCAAGGTTTCCGCACCCACGTTCGTCGTGTGCGGGTTAGGCGATCCTAAGGTCAG
>JAUNST010000035.1:3874-7335 GCA_030539095.1 bacterium | reverse complement strand
TTGAAAATCGATGAAAAGAAAATTATTGCTCCAGGATTAACGCTTTCGGAAGGGGCAATTATTCCTTATGAGCGAACTATGGCTGGCAACAGCTGGTGGACACGTCTCGTGCAAACAGTGGTAGAGGATTTAGGTTATGATTTTCGTCATACAGCTTGGCGAGATTTTAGTCCAGAAGCCCAACAAATATTACTTTATGGCAGCCCTAAAACTTACACTGTCGCCGGAGAAAATCGCTTTGGAGAAATGACCAAAATTCATGAACACTATATCGGCGTAGTGCATGAGCTCGAAAAACGCTATAAAGAAACTGAGAGTGAATGGATCCGTCGCGAAATCGGCAATTTTATGAGCACGGAAGTTTGTCCGGTTTGTGAAGGTAAACGTTTATGTCCAGAAGCGCTATCCGTCACTATTGAAGATAAAAACATCAGCGATTTTGCAGAAATGACTATCGATCAAGCTTTCCAATTTGCTCACAATCTTAATCTTGAAAATAATTTATCTGCTAAAGAAAAAGCCATCGCAGAACCGATTGGTAAAGAAGTTGAAGCGCGACTTGGTTTCTTGCTCAGCGTCGGACTCGACTATTTAACTTTAGCGCGCCAAGCAAATACTCTCGCTGGTGGTGAAGCTCAACGTATTCGTTTGGCTTCACAGATTGGCACCGGCCTCACCGGAGTTCTTTACATCTTAGACGAACCAACAATTGGTTTACATCAACGAGATAATCATCGTTTAATCGAAACTTTAAAAAGCTTAAGAGACAAAGGCAATAGCGTCATTGTAGTTGAGCACGACCGCGACGTTATGCTTGCCGCCGATCATATTTTCGACTTTGGTCCGCTAGCCGGCAAAAACGGTGGCCAAATTGTCGCCAGTGGCACACCAGCAGAAATTATGGCTAATCGTCATTCACTAACTGGAAAATATCTTAGTCGCCGCGCAGACGTCATAAAAAAAGCTCCCGTTTTTTCTCGTGAAAAACGAGCTCTTATTCAAGCTAAACGTAATTTAGAGGGCGAGAAAATTGTTATCAGCGGTGCCAGCGGCAACAATTTAAAAAATCTCACCGTTAATTTTCCTTTAGGAAAATTAATTTGCCTCACTGGCGTTTCTGGTTCTGGCAAATCGACTCTGCTTTATGATACTCTTTATACGAATTTAGCCATGTATTTAGGTTATAAAGTGGATGACATTCCAGCTCCAGTCAAAAATATTCAAGTGCCAAAGGATGTTAAACGTTTAACTTTAGTTGATCAAAGTCCAATCGGTAAAACGCCACGCAGTAATCCTGCCACCTACACAAAAGTTTTTGATTACATCAGAAAAATTTTTGCCGAAAGTCCAGAAGCAAAAATGCGCGGCTACAATTTGTCACGTTTTAGCTTCAACATTCATGGCGGTCGCTGCGAGGCTTGCCAAGGTGACGGTCAAATTAAAGTTGAAATGCAATTCCTGCCAGACGTTTTTGTACCGTGCGACGTTTGCCACGGTCAACGTTATAATCAGGAAACTTTAGAAGTTACTTATCGAGATAAAAACATTGCTCAAGTTTTAAATATGACCGTCGACGAAGCTTATGACTTTTTTCACGGTCACGGCAACTTGCAAGAAAGACTTCAAACTCTACAAGCAGTTGGTTTAGGCTATATTAAACTTGGTCAATCGGCCACCACTTTATCTGGTGGAGAAGCCCAACGAGTCAAACTAGCCAAAGAGCTCAGTAATAATCGCACTGAACATATTATTTACTTACTTGATGAGCCAACCACCGGTTTACATTTCGCCGATGTAGAAAAATTGCTTAATGTTCTTCACAGTTTGGTGGCACAAAACAACACCGTCATTGTCATCGAGCACAATCTCGATATTATTAAAAACGCTGATTATATTATCGATCTTGGACCGGAAGGGGGAGCTAAAGGTGGGCAAATTATTGCCAGCGGCACTCCTAAAGAAATCGCGAACAATCCGCATTCCTGGACAGGCAAATATTTGTGCGAAGAATTAAAAAATAAGGTATAATAACTTTTACTTCTCATGAGTAAAATTGAACAACGTCTACCAATCAAAATCGATAAACTCGACGATTTGCCAGTTGTGTTAACTGCCACTGAAAAACGTCTGCATCAAGTTTTTGCCGGCAAAGAAAAAAACAGCCGCAATGAAGCAACAACCGATCATTTTTTAGTACAACTTAATCCAGAAGCAAAAAAGTTTTTGCAGCAAAATAAAAAATTTGACGCCAAAAAAATTGTTATCAACGAAAAAGACGCCGAAAAAGTGACTGCCTGGCAGCTTGGCTGTCTTAATTTACAACTAAGTTTAGAACAAACAGAATTTTTAAAAAAAATTATTTACGCTATTACCCAAGGCCAATCACCAACTCAACTAAAAGATATTTATCCATATAGCTATCAATTTACAATTGAAAATTGGTCTTGGCTCAAAAATATTAGTCAACAGTTAAATTCTGCGGCATGAAACGAATTATTTTCGCGCTCAGTTGGTTTTTTATCACTTGTTTTTTTCTTTTAGGCGGCTGTTTTTATCTAAGCAAGCGATTTTGGCCGACAAATTGGTGGCCAAAATCGCCAACAACTGCTTTCACTGAAACAACAACTGAAGAAATTACTGAAGCCGAAGCTTCTTTAAGTAGCACGCTGGCACAAACTGCCGACGCCCGCGCCACTTTAGTCGCCAACTTTATCGAACGTAACGACAATAATCACACTTCACCTCTACAGCCATATGCTGAATGGGGACACAAGTTTGTGGCTATCGCCGATGAATTTGGTTTAGATTTCCGTCTATTGCCAGCCATTGCCCGCAAAGAAAGTACTTTTTGCAAAAGCAATATTGCTCAAAAGTATTACAACTGTTTCGGTTACGGCGTTCCAGCTTCTGGAATCACAGAAGCTGGCAAGTTTTCTTCTTACGAAGAAGGAATTCGCGTTGTAGCGGCTAGTCTGAAAAAAAATTACTTGGATAAAGGCTTAACCGATCCAGAATCAATTATGCGCAAATATTGTCCACCTTCCGATGGCACTTGGGCCGATCACCTTAATCAATGGTTAGCAGAGATGCGTTACGACGAAAAAAACGTCCAAGAACAACGAACAGATAATACCGATTTAACCGAGTTTGTGAACGAATAATTTTTTACCTAATAACTGAATTTTGCGCAATAAAGCTGACCACAAAATGGCCAGTACACTGGCGAAAAAAGTTAAAATGGCAATTTGCCAAAAGAGAGATAAGTGGACAAAAAAGTTAGTTTTTTCTAATAAAAGCTGAATCACCAAGGTGTGATAAATATAAATATCTAAGGAGTGTTGACCGCACCAAACTAAAAAAGGAAAACGATAAAAACGGCGGCAAAAATAATACAAAGCCGCCAAAATTATAGTCAGCGCTGCAGCATAAAAAAGCGTCCAAAAAGCAGGCGGATGCGCAAA
>JAUNST010000035.1:0-3864 GCA_030539095.1 bacterium | reverse complement strand
TCATGAATTGGCGTGCCAATGATTAAAAGCAAAGCCGCTACACTCGCAATAAATAGAACCCATTTTTGTTTTGGCTGTAATTTCCAACCCTGAGCGTAAGCAAAACCAGCCAAAGTTCCCATGCCAAAAACAAAAAGTTCTAAACCACCAAAAAGTTGCTGCGCTGGCAGCCAAATTGGCGGCGGAAAAATTAAAATTTTGGCACCAATCAAAGAAAAAACACCCAAAAGTAAACTAACAATAAAATAAAGCAACGGCTGCTGAGCGCGGCTAACGGTAGTTTTGATTTTTGACCATAACTGCAACAAAAATGGGGCAATTAAAAGCAACTCCATATAAATAGCGATAAAATAAAACTGAGCCGGAAAAGTAAAGAAGTTATACCAATAACCAGACCAAGTAATCCCGCTTGGCTGAAAAGCCAAAATTACTAAAGTTCCAAGAGCGTAAGCGCCAAGCAATTTTTTGACCTTATGCCAATAATAAGGCAAAAAATTGCGCCAAGTGAGCACCGGCGGATGACGTAAATATGACAAAGCAAAAGTGATTCCCGCTAAGAAAAAAAGCGGCACCACCGAATAAATCGTCAACTGATGCCAAATGCCACCAGCTACACCAAGCCAAGAAAAAGCATGGTCTACGACCACACAAATAATCGCCACTCCGCGCAAAAAATCTAAAATCGTTAAGCGCTTTGATCTAGTTTGACTACCTCTTGACAACATAATAATTTGTGTTATAATACACATACCTTGGAAGGTTATGCTCCTCACCGGGCATGTACGTTCCAAGACAAAAAATTCGGATCAACTGGACAGGATCCGAATTTTTTTATTTAATTTTCCCAACCTTGAGGATGCGCAGTATACCATTTACGCATACTCTCAATACTATCCGCTAAAGATTTGCGGGCCTGCCAAGATAATTTTTCTCGCGCTTTGGCTGGAATAGCAAAAACTTCCGCATATTCGCCTTTGCGCGGTTCACTCGGTACTTTTTCAATTTCCACTTGGAAAGCTTTTTCCACTTGACTAACGATTTCCTTAACACTAAAACCCTTACCGTTGCTTAAGTTAAACACTTGACCACTCACTTGATCATCATCTAAACGTTCATAAGCAGCCAAATGCGCTGCCACCAAATCTTCTACGTCAATATAATCACGGATTGGCGTCCCATCTGGCGTATCCACTTGCGGACAAGTATACGAAAACGGAGCAATTTTCATCGCCCCACGCACCGCATTTTGCATCAAAAGTTGAGAAGGTTTCTTGCTATCACCAATTAAACCGTCGCTCGCAGCTCCACAAACATTGAAATAGCGCATCACCGCATGGCGTAAGCCATGCAATTCGCCATACCATTTAATCATTTTTTCCGCAATCAATTTTGATTCGCCGTACGGATTAAGCGGATTTGTTGGATGTTTTTCATCCATTGGCAGATATTGGCTATCACCATAAACAGCACAAGTGGAAGAAAAAATCAATTTCTTAACCCCGTTTTTGTACATTGCCTCCAACAGATTCAAAGTACCGCCAACATTATTGCGGAAATATAATTCCGGTTGTTCCATCGATTCATTGACTAAACACAAAGCAGCAAAATGCAAAACACCGGCGAAATTTTGACCGCACAAAGCTTGATCAATTTGGTCAAAATTTCGTAGATCACCTTCCACCACTTGCAAATCACCCAAAGGTTTCAAAGTTTCTAAAACTTGATGAAAACCACGAAAAAAATTATCAAAAACAGTTACCTGATAACCTTGTTCTAAAAAGAGCTTTACCGCATGCGAACCAATAAAACCAGCCCCACCAGTGATCAAAATTTTTTTATTTTCCATATTTCAGTCTTACTTTCTTTAAATTAATAATGCTAATAAACCTTGGACAAAACCAAAAACAATCGCCACCGCAGCATAAGAAAAGAAGAGATTTAAATTCAGACTGCCAATCGATAAAGCAGTGATGGAGAAACTTGGCACTAAATATACAGCTAACCAAAAGAAAAGCATATTAACTAAAACACCAAAAAGTCCTAAAGTTAAAAAATTAATTGGTGCACCTAAAATTTTTAAAGTCGGTCTCGCCACCACTGAAAGAATCGTTAAAACTAAGGCTACTAAAAGTAGAGTCGGCAAATGTTGCCAAAAAGCGGCAAAAGTAAAATTATTGCCAATCGGATAGCCAAACGAAACATTAGGTAAAAGCCAATCAGTAACAAAAAGAATAACCGCCATTACCAAATAATTACGAACTAATTTACCTAACATAAAACCCCTTCTTTTTTTCAATTATAACTCATAGGCTAAGAAAAAAACAGACGAGAAAGTGAGTTTTTTCCGCTTGCATTTTTTGCGCAAAAATGCTATTATGAAGCCTGAAATATTATGACGACAAGCGCGCCCAGAGTTTTGATGATTGGTTGGGAATTACCACCACACAATAGTGGCGGTCTTGGCGTCGCTTGTGCCGGCATGAGTCAAGCATTAGCTAAAGATGGCTGCAGTTTAAATTTCACTTTGCCTTTCACTCTTCCAGACGAAGTTTTTCCCTACATGCATGTCATCGATTGCGGTCACGTTTCACCAAAAATTAAACGCCCACCATTCAACGCTTATGCGAGCGACAGCAAATCGAAAAAAAGTGGTCGTTTTCCATCTCCCGGGTCACTTATGGAAGCAGAAGTTTCTGCTTACGCCAAAAAAGTTTTAGCTTTCGCCAAAAAGCATGCCGATCAATTTGACGTAGTTCAGGCCCACGATTGGATGTCTCTTCCAGCTGCAATCGCCATCAAAAAAGAACTTGGCAAACCGTATGTGGCGCACATTCATTCCACGGAATATGATCGTTCGCTCACGCAATATTTAAATACTTATATTGGTCAAAGCGAATTGGAGGGCATGCGCTTAGCTGATCAAGTCATTGCCGTTAGTTATTACACTAAAAGAATTTTAGTAGAAAAATACGATGTTGATCCAGAAAAAATAGAAGTCGTTCACAATGGTATCGTGCCGTTACTGCAAGATCTCAACGAAATACCTCGTGAATTTGCTAAAAAGCGACCAGTGATTGTTTTCATGGGTCGACTAACAGTACAAAAAGGGCCGGACTACTTTATCGAATTAGCAGGCAATATTCTCAGTCAACGACCGGACGCCTTATTTATCGTTGCCGGCAACGGAGACATGTATCAACAACTGCTTTTTAGCAATGCCGGCAAAAGTCTTTCCGCTAATGTGCTTTTTTCTGGTTTTATCCGCGGTAATACGCAAAAAAAGCTCCTCGATCGCGCCGATATCTTCGTTATGCCTTCCATTAGCGAACCTTTCGGCTTAGTAGCATTAGAAGCCGCCAAACAAAAAACTCCCGTCATTATCTCTAAAACTGCTGGCGTCGGCGAAGTGCTCAAGAGTAGTCCACAAGTAGACTTTTGGGATATCGACGCCATGAGTGAAGAAGTTCTACGTTTACTTGAAGATAAAAATTACCGCAAAAAAATCGTTGACAAACAATTACGAGAAATTTCCGGTTTAAGCTGGAAAAAAGCAGCTCAAGAAATTGAGAAAGTTTACCAAAAAATCTTGAAAAAACGCTGATATGCCGGAAGTTGCGTTTTATCTCTTTCTTCATCAACCTTATCGCTTGGCGAATCTTGACATTACTCATCTAGATAATGGCGACGATTACTTTGCCACTTCTGATTATGATCAGAATAAAGAAGTTTTTCTCAAAGTTACGGAGAAATCGTATTTGCCGATGTTGCGGCTGCTCCTTGATTTGGTGGAAAAATTTTCCACTTTTAAATTTTCTTTTAGTGCCACCGGCGTTTTTCTCGAACAAGCCCAAGCTTACGCTCCAG
>JAUNST010000034.1 GCA_030539095.1 bacterium | reverse complement strand
TTCTAAGCAAGTATATTTTACTTACTTAGTGGAGGATTTCGTTTGCGAAGTGAGGAAAATGGGCGAAATATTTGGGGAGTCTTTATTTTTTTGTGAGCCAGCCGGGACTCGGACCCGGGACACTCTGCTTAAGAGGCAGATGCTCTAACCAACTGAGCTACTGGCCCAAAAAAATCGGACGAGCTGTATTATAACTTATTTTCTCGTGTTATAATAAACCATCTTGCCCAGGTGGTGAAATTGGTATACACGTACGCTTGAGGTGCGTATGCCGTGAGGTGTGGAGGTTCAAGTCCTCTCCTGGGCACAATGAAAAAATTTTTAAAAGAATTTAGAGAATTCGTTCTTAAAGGGAATGCTATCGATTTGGCAATCGGAGTTATTATCGGAGCTGCTTTTAGCGGTTTAGTGACGTCTTTAGTTAATGATATTATTTCCCCATTAATAGGTATTTTTACCAAAGTTGATTTAAGTAATTTATCGTTTGTTGTTTTTAGTGCTGAGATTTTTTACGGTGCATTTTTAACAGCTTTAATCAATTTTGTGATTATGGCTTTAGTAATTTTTTTGTTGATGAAATTGATGAAGAAAATTCGCGGTTTTAAACGTCAATCGACTGAGGAAGCGCCGGCTGTTAAAGAGTGTCCTTATTGCCTGAATACTGTTAAAGCCGGCGCTAGTAAATGCCAGTGGTGCGGTAGCAAGTTAGAGAAGTAGTTTTAAAAAGTAAACTGCATAAATTCCAACATCTTTGTTTTAGTGAAGCAATAAAGCTAAATTGTAAAAAGATGTTTGCTTGTATTGAGGTTAACAAAATTGACTAGTAAGCACTTAAATCTATTTTCACAAAAAACGTTAATATAAATATTTATATTAAAGAAAAACGCTAAAAAGTTTGATATGATTGATTTTATTAAACATTTATGCTATAATTGTTGGATATGACTAACTATATTAATCGATATAAACAACAAATGGAGTATCAGAGTTTTTATCCTGCCATGATTAATCGGCCTGTGCCAGATTTTAATCGTGAAGTTGACCTTCTTTTGAGCACTGCTATGCTTGAATTGGGAAAACTTGAAGCATATTCGCAGCTTGTCCCAGATATAAATTATTTTATAAAGATGCATGTAACTAAAGAAGCTAACACCTCTAATAGAATAGAGGGAACACGCACAGAAATTGATGAGATATTTTTACCAAAAGAAGACATTAGCGATGAAAAAAAAGACGACTGGCAGGAAGTACAAAATTATATTAATGCCTTAGAGTTTTCTTTGAAGGAATTGAATTCTAGGTTGCCGTTAAGCATGCGTCTTTTGAAAGAAACTCATCAAAAACTTTTAGTTGATGTTCGTGGGAAATATCGGCATCCAGGTGAAATTAGAATCAGCCAAAATTGGATTGGTGGATCAAGCTTAAAAGATGCATTTTTTATTCCTCCGCATCCCGATGACTTATCGGAGTTATTAACTGATTTAGAAAAATTTTGGCACAATCAAGAATTGCAAATTCCTGATTTGATCAAGATTGCTATTTCTCATTATCAATTTGAAACAATTCACCCGTTTTTAGATGGTAATGGGCGGCTTGGGCGTTTATTGATTGTTTTGCAGTTGATTGAAAATAGAATCTTAACTTATCCGACTTTATATTTGTCGGCCTTTTTTGAAAAAAATAAAGGCGCATATTATGATAGTTTGACTATGGCAAGACAAACTGCAGATTTAAATCAATGGTTGAGATTTTTTTTAAGTGGTGTTATTGAGACAGCGCGGAATAGTATCGTAACTTTTCAAAAAATTATCAAGTTGCGTAAAGTTTATCAAGAGCGAATTATGATTTTTAATGGCAATGTTTCGCAAAACGCCAATACTTTAATAAATACTATGTTTACTAATCCGATCGTAAATACAGAACAAGTGATGGAGCTTTTAGATTGTTCTTGGCCTGCTGCTAATAATTTAATTACTAGATTGATAAAGTTGGACATTTTGAGAGAAAAAACTGGTTTTAAACGTAATCGTACTTATGAACTTTATGCTTACTTGGAACTATTTAAGTAAATAAAATGAGCGAACTCTTTTTGATTAAAGGTATAATCAAGATATCAAAGAAAGAATAAGAAAAGAATGAAACAAAGTCGAACTAAAAACGCCCGTGAAGTGGTGACGTTTCCTAATTTTAGTGAGAAAAAACAGGACGGGATTATAAAAAGTGCTTGCGATTATGCTTACGAAAAGCAAATGAAAGTAATTCGTGAGTATGAGAAGAAAACTGGTAAAAAATTAAATTGGTTGTAATTACTTTTAGTCGATGCAAAAAAGGCGCTCATAAAAGCGCCTTTTTTGCATTTTTATTAATTCAATTTTTTAACGATCAATTTTTTCGGTAAAAACCCAATTGCCATTGGTATTTTTGATTAAAGTGACTTCTTCTCTACTCTCGAATTGGTCAAAACGATAAAGATCGATAGCGGCGACGATTTTATCTGGAGTTTGGCTAATAATTTCCATAGTCTCGGTGTGCCAATCGGCGCTCACGCCTTTACCGCCAATGTCTTGGTCTGCATAAAGGAAACCGTTTGCTTCTTTGAAGCGCGGTTCTTCACCAGTGGTGCTGTCAGTAAGATAAAACTCCTCATCTGCTAAATCTGGCGGATAAATATTGTAAGCGTAGTCATATAGAGCTTGAATACTGCTAATCTGCGAATGCATCACCAGTTGATATCTGGGATCAGTTGCCAAAGTTTGCTTGGGATCAGTTGTGAAACCGCCGGCAAAGAAAATCGCTGTTTCCATGCCTTCTGCAATTTTTTGAGTCATTAATTCTTTGGCTTCTGCGTCGGTGAGCAAATTGCTATCTTCTATTTGAGCTTCTGGCTGTGGCGCGGAGATGTTAGTTTCTTTAGGGGCGCGATAGATATTAACGGCGACCGCGACACCGAGAGCAAATAAGACGATTAACGTCAGGGGGAGAATAAATTTCTTCATGAGCTTATTCTAATCGAAAAAGTTTGTCTGTCAAGAGCAAACCATACTTAGTCGTAAAATCAGCTATTAATTTGGAAAATTTATGGTATAATCTCCTTTCTTATGTCACAATATTTAAATTATCAAGAGCAAAAAATTAGCGTTGGTGATACGATTGCTGTATCTCAAGAAATTGCGGAAGGCGAGAAAAAACGCACTCAAGTTTTTGAGGGCATTTTAATGGCTGTTTCTGGTAGTGGTGCAGGTCAAGCTATCACTGTCCGTAAAATTTCTGCTCATAATGTGGCTGTAGAGAAGATTTTCCCGATCCAATTACCTTCGATTAAAAAAATCGAAGTGAAACGTCGTGGTAGTGTTCGTCGCAGCAAACTTTATTACTTGCGCGATAAAATTGGCAAGAGTGCTACAAAGATTAAGGAAGCCTCTGTTGCCCAACGCCAAAAGATTAACGCCTAAAGTTCGTTTTGGTAATGGCGGTGAAGTTCGCGCTGCTGACTTTTTAATTCAAGCTGGTTACGAAATTAAAGCTAAAAATTTTCGTTATAAAAATGACGAGGTAGATTTGGTGGTTTGGGACAAGCGTTTTCAGGAATTAGTTTTTGTGGAAGTGAAAACGCGCGCGCGAGCGATTTGGGGTGATCCTAGTTTGGCGGTGAATGCGCGCAAATTGGTAGCCCTGGAACGGGCTGCTCGTGCTTATATCCAACAATTTTCTGTTACCAGCGATTACCGGTTCGACATTGTGGCTATTTGTGACGACAGCGTTGAACACTTTGAAAATATCAGCTGGCTTTTTCGTAATTGAAAGAATAAAAGTTGTCGCTGCCAGCTTGTGACAAAAACTTTTCCGTGTTATACTTAGATCATGCTTAAACGCGCTCGCGCTTTTACTTTAATTGAGCTACTAGTTGTGATTGCTATTATTATGCTCACGCTTAGTTTTGGCTTTGTGAGCTTTTTCTATTATCGTGAACGCCAGGAGTTGGAAACGACGGCACTTAAGTTGCAAGATTTTTTACGCTCGGCGCAAAATAATGCTAAAAATGGTAATCGTGGTACGGAAAGCAGTAGTGCGAACGCTAGCTCCTGTAATTATACTCTTAGCTCTGGAGTTAAAACATATAATGTTAAATTGACGGCATGGCAGGTAAGTTACAACGACGGCACGAAAACTTTTTCTGCCAAACCTGTTTGTGATCGAGTTGATGAAAATATCAAAGATATAGTTGGCGGCAGCGATATGACTTTTACTTTGCCAGACAATATTGGTTTTGCTAGCGATCCATCTTATTACGCCAGTTCTTTTGTTAAGTTTGCTTCGGTTTTGGGGACAACGCAACTTTTTAAAAATCCTGGTGACGAGGTGAACCAATTAAAAATAATTATGAACAATGGGACTAATGCTTACCGCTTTTACTTGAAGCCAGGTGGTGTTGTGACGACTGGTTGTTTTTGTCAGGAAGAAAATTGTATGAATAGCGTGGATAATGGAGAATGCTAAAAAAGTTTTTAAGTAATGATAAATTTGGGGCGAGAGTTTTGCGGAGTTGTCGGCATAAGTTTAAAAGTACATCTCAACCGGCTTTGACTTTAATCGAAATGCTAATTGCGGTTGCTCTTATTAGCGTGCTTTTGACTGCTTTAGCTCTGACTTTGCTTTATAGTAATCGTACTATTCAAGAAGCGCAAATTAAAAGTACGGCTGTTAATCAAGCGCAGTCTTGTTTGGATAATTTTCGTAATTTGCGCGATAGCAATACTTGGCCGGCTTTTTGTAGCCGTTTGGCAGATAATGCTGCTGGAGTGTCGAAGTTTACCAGTGGTGATACTGTGATTTATCAATCTAGCGATGCTGGAGCCACTGCACTTACTATTTGTCCTCTAGTGGTGGGAAATAGATATAATTTAGAAATTGAGAAGTGTGATAATGCTTCTGGCGTTGAGAAGGCGACCGTAAAAGTCACCGTCACTTATGATACTTTTTCTGGAGGTTCTGGCACCACTGTGGCTAGCCAGACCTTTCAAAAGACAGCCATTGAAAGTAATTACATCTTTGAGAGATAATCTTGTTATTGATAATCAGCTTGATTGCGAAGAGCAGTTTTTTTAGTGAAACTTTGACTAATAGTTTTTTCTTCAGCTCCGGTGGATTGGCGAGCGATTTGCATGGTCATTTTAGTAGTGACCACTAAACCGCCGGTAAATTCGTCTTTATCACAAGTGAAATCAAGTTGAGTGACAGTGAGCTTCATTTTGCCAGTGGCGTTAGTAGTTAACTCCGTGGCGGCAGCGTCGCCTTGTTGAACCTTAATTTTGTCGTCAGTCAGTTCTACTGTGGCTTTTTTCATTAGAATTGAGCTATCGTTGCCTTCTAAATTAGTTTCGAATTTGTGAAAAGTCTTTTTAAGATTGGCAGTGGTGCAAATATTGGGAATAGTGACACCGTTGCGCAAAATTAAATCTATTCGATCAATGGCGTAATTACCTTGAGTGCTCATGGCTTGTCTGGCTTGAGCATTGAAACGCATATTTAAAAAACTGGTTAAGAATTCTAAAATACCAGTCATCACTAGGCCAAAAATGCCTAAGACAACGAGCATTTCGATAAGAGTGAAACCGGCTTGTTTTTTCTGCATAAATTACGGATTAGTGACGCACCAAAATTCGCAAGTTTTAGTACCACTGCTAGTGCCGCCAGTACACTTATCGAGTTTTTTATAATCGTAAGAATTGGCGCTCTTGATGTTTTCCAGCTTTTGTGTGGTGCAAAGTGAAAAAGTTTTAGGAGTGCTGGTACCACTGGTGTAAGTATATGAACCATCACTCAAACCAACAGCGTTGGCGTCAGTTAAATATTTGCCGTTGATAAGGCTTGTTTTTACTGTGCTAGTAACGGGGTAAGAACCATTATCACTGCGATAAAGAACTAGCGCTTGGGCGATATTCTCAATATCGGACATTTTCTTGCTGTCGCGCGCTTTTTTGAGGGCGGTGGCGTAGCTAGTGATACCTACAACTGCTAAAAGGGCAATAATGGCGATTACCACCATTAATTCAATTAAAGTGAAAGCGGCGAATTTCTTTTTCATAAGCAGAGTATAACACGGAAAAGATTTCGTCACAAGTTTAAGCAGATTTTTTGCAAAAATATATTTAGCAGACTTGCTTCATGGTTTTAGAAGCGTTATAATGAATTTATGTTGATCGGTGTGATTCAGATTTTGATTTTGTGGTTATCTATGATAGCGGCGGCAGTGGTTTTGATTTATCCCCCTACTTCCGCATATGCTTTGCAGTTTTTTGCAATTGCCATAATTGCTTTTATTGTTATTAATCGTTTGGGTAGAAAAAAACAGTTTGACGCGGAAACGGTTTTGGAGCAAAAAAATCTCAATCTCACTTGGCAACTTTTTTGTGTTGGTTTAGCGATTTTTTTGCTTGTTGGTTACACCGGCGGTTTAGGGAGCGCGTTTTTCCCGCTAATTTTTATTTATTTATTTTTTGTTATTTTAGCTTGTGCGTGGCCAGTGTCTTTAGCTGCTACTTTGGCTAGTTTGGCCTTTCTTTATTTTCTAACACCAGAATTTGGCGAAAATTATTACGGCACTCTTTTTTCAGTGGTGATTTTTTTGCCTATCGCCTTTTTTGCTCAAAGTTATTATGCTAAATTTCTGAAAGAACAGCGAGCTTTGGAAGCTGAACGAGAAAAATTGGCTTACTATAATCTTTATGCGGAAAAGCAACAAGAGGCTCTTTTGCATGAAAATAAAAGTGTCTCAAAAATTGAGTCAAAAAATATTGATTCGACAAGGGATTTTTTGCAGGAGCTTGTGCCGGAATTAGACGAACTGCAAAAAGAAAGTCGTTTTCCAGAAAATCAAATGGTTGTTTCTGCAAGGTTGACAAAATTAGCTTTAAAAGTGCGGCAAGCACTGAAACAAGTTTAATTTTTTAAGTCATTGTTTCCTGAATTCTTTATCCAGCTCTGTCATCCTGAATTCATCCCGCGAACGGGATCTGCGATTTCAGGATCTCCTGAACTTTTTATCCAGCAGATTTATAATTGTTTAAAATCTTGCTGGAGTTTCAGGACCTTTTAAAGTTTTAAGTGCTGAGCATTGTCGTTCTTGCGCTTCTTTTAATTTAATCTCACTACGATTTCAGTATCTTTCCTATTTAAGTAAAAAAGTATAAAATGAAAGTTGGTAAAGCTTGGTTCTTTAACAAGTTTACTAAATCAATACTTTAATTTTTGGTTACGGCCAAAAATTAAAGTTTTATATCTTTCAGTTTAAAGAATTCACCTGTTTTTATTTAAAATAGGTTATTAAGCTGTTTAGCAGTGTTAACTGCTAAACACAA
>JAUNST010000003.1 GCA_030539095.1 bacterium | reverse complement strand
ACGAAGAAATATCTTTTGTCAAGCACAAAAATTTCATGATTGAATTGTAACACGAATTATTGAACACAACAAGCGGAAAATGAGCAACTTTTGCCGTGTCTGGTAATATTTTTTGTGTTATGATAAATGTATGACTGTGCAACTTTACAACACTCTTTCTCGTAAAATTGAGCCCGTGCCAATTCATGGCGATGCGGAAGTTGGCATTTATGCTTGCGGGATCACTGCTTACGACTACGCACACATCGGCAATTTGCGCCGTTATGTAATGGACGATATTTTAGTTCGAGTTTTGCGTTACGACGGTTATAAAGTGAAGTTGGTACAAAACGTGACTGACGTCGGTCATTTAACTTCTGACGGTGACGAAGGTGAGGATAAACTGGAAAAAGGCGCGCGCGCTTTGGGCGAATCTGTTTTTACCACCGCGCGCAAATTTGAGGATTACTTTTATCAAGCTAATGAAAAAATGGGAAATTTGCGCCCCGACGTGGTGGTGCGCGCCAGCGATTGCATTGAACAGCAATTGGCAATTGCAATTGATTTAGAAAAAAAAGGTTTTGCTTATTTAATTCCCGGCGAGGGTTTGTATTTTGATACTAGCAAATCTCCTGATTATGGTGAGTTGGCTGGTTTGCAAGTGGACAAGTTGAAAGAAGGGGCGCGCATAGATAAAATTGCTGGCAAACGTAATCCTACGGATTTTGCAGTTTGGAAATTGGAAAAACCTGGCGAAAATCGACAAATGGTTTGGCCGTCTCCATGGGGAGAGCGTAGTTTTCCTGGTTGGCATTTAGAATGTGTGGCGATTGCCATTAATAATTTAGGTGAACAATTTGAAATTCATACCGGCGGCATCGATCACATTCCTGTTCATCACACTAATGAAATTGCACAGGCGCAAGCACATACTGGCAAAAAACCTTTTGTGCAAACTTGGGTTCATCATAATTTTATGTTAGTTGATGGACAGAAAATGAGTAAGTCTTTAGGTAATATTTATCGTTTAGAGGATATCGAAGCCAAAGGTTTTTCGCCTATGGCTTTGCGCTATTTATTTTTAACAACCCATTATCAAAGTGAAATGAATTTCACTTGGGATGCTTTGGCGGCGGCGCAAAAAGCCTATCGTCATTTAATTATGGACTTGGCGCGTTTGAGTCAGGAAAAACCGGCTTCAATGGCAGAAGAAGAAAAAATTAATCGTTCTGAAAAATTGCGAGAGCAATTTTTGGCAGCAGCCAATAATAATTTAAATATGCCGCAAGCTTTAGCTATTTTAAACGAAATTCGCAAAGCGACTTTGGAAGACAGCGAGAGATACGATTTAATTCTTGAATTAGATAATGTCTTAGGTTTGCAGTTGCGACAAAACGTGGCTAAATTTTTACAAACAGAAATTTACGAAGAAATTACTGATCCCGCAGCGGAAAAATTATTGCAAGAACGCGAAACCGCGCGCGCCCAAAAGGATTTCGCGCGCGCTGACCAATTGCGTTTGCAATTAGCAGAATTGGGTTATCAAATTCAAGACACTGCAATTGGAGTTAAATTAGTAAGAAAATAATGGCAGTTATTAAGGCACGCGTTGCTGAAGAAATTTTTTTATCCGCCGATCAAGTGGACGAAGATTTATTTAATTTTATTAAACACGAATTGGTTTTTTTTAATCCAAAAATTATTGAATTAAAGAGATTAGGTTATTCCACTTGGCAAGTACCAAAAACTATTAAATGTTTTCGACAATTAAAAAGTGGTTATTATTTACCGCTAGGTTTTGGTGGGCGTTTGCGTCAATATTTAAATGACCGCTATGACGAATTAATTTTAGATGATCAACGAACTGAAAAAAAAGTTAGTAAAATTAAAAGCAAAATACAATTAAAAGAAAACCAGAATATTGCTTTAGCAAAAATTCTCAAACAAAATCGTTGTATTTTGGAAGCAAAACCTGGGTTTGGAAAAACTGTTTTAGGCATTCAAACTTTGGTAGAAAAACAGCAAAAAACTTTAATCATTGTTCATACACGAGCGCTTCTTGCACAATGGCAAAAACGTTTAGCTGATTTTTGTGAATTAGAAGACGGTGATTTAGGAATTATTGGCGAAGGCAAATGGAAGATTGGTAAAAAAATTACTTTAGCTTCTTATCAAACATTGCTGAGTCGTGGCACTAAAAGTAGTAAAAATGATTTTGGTTTGGTAATTGTGGATGAATGTCATCACGTACCGGCGAATACTTTTTCCAAAGTTGTGCGTGGTTTTGCGTCCAAATATTGTTTAGGTCTCACAGCTACTCCATTTAGAAAAGATAAATTAGATAAATTAATGAGTTTTTACATTGGCGGGCTCATTCCTACTTCTAGCATAACAACTAGTGACGAAGCCAGTCTTTTGCCAAAATCTCCAATTACCACCGATTTAATTATTTGTCCTACTCAACTCACAATCAAAGATTATGAGTTAAAAGAGTTTACCGAACTGGGTACAATTTTGGGCAACGACTCTGCTCGCTTATTACAAGTAATTGAAGATGTGGAAAAAGCGATGCAAGAAAATAAAAAGATTATTGTTCTTTCCGAAAGAGTGGGACATTGTGAACTTTTATTTGAATTATTGAAAAAAAGAAATAAAAAAGCCAAAGCTGTTTTGGTTACTGGACAAATGAAAAAGTCCGATCGTGAAAAACTTTTTGAAGAAATTAAACAAAATAAATATCAATTAATTGTGGCTACTGGCGGCGTTGTTGGCGAAGGTTTCGATTGGCCGGCTTTAGATACTTTGTTCTTAACTTTTCCTTTTTCATGGCGCGGCAAATTAATCCAGTACGTTGGTCGGGTTCAACGCGCCGCGCCAGGAAAAACTCAAGCAACCGTTTATGATTATGTAGATGAAAATATGTCTATTTTTCAAGCCATGTTTCGCAAACGTCTCAACGCTTATCGCGAATTAGGTGTCCCAGTTTAGTTATTGAATCATTTCTTAATAAAAACTTAGCAAAAACGGCAACTTTAACGAAGCCAAGTTTTTTATGAATCCAGCTATACTTAATTCAAGTTATGCAGAACGGATTTATTTTTTTTCATCAATCAAAAGATGAACTAAGTTGCGATTTTAAGGATCAAGAATTTTTACCGCAAAAATTTTCTTCAGAATTAAAAACTTTAATTCATGAATGGGAAGACCTCACTCGCAATTTAAATGTTGTGGAAATTGTTACTCCCGATCGTACTTTAGCAAAAAAACAAAAAGAGAAAATTTTTGCCGCTTACGATGCACAAAAAGAATATAATCCAGAATTCGTTTATAAATGGTTACAGAAACATCCTTTTAATCTTAATTCTACTAAGAAAAAATTAGAAACTTTATTAAAAAAAATTAAAAGTTTTAAAATTGTTGATCAAAATGATAAAGGAGGCAAAACTGCCCTCTATCAATGTTGCAAAGACAATTTAGAAACTCTGAAATTAATTGAAGGTTTTAAATTTAAAAAAGAAAAATTAATTAAAGCAGCATTAAATAAAAAATATCCCAGCGGTGATGACTACTTGTGGCTTTTAGCAAATAGTTATTATCAATTAGCTACCGAAGAAGATGACACCGTCCAACATGAAAATAAATCTACTCTTGATACAGAAGAAAAAAAATTATTAAAACAAAAACAATTTAATGCGCAAGATATTTCAGAGGCTTTTATTTGGCTGCTGCAAAAATACAATTTTTTAAATTTTGATAATCAGCATGGTTATAACTTACTAATTAGTAATGATGAAGATTTTATTGATGTTCGTGAAAAGTCTTGGCAACCATTAACAATTTTTATTCCCAGCGATAGCAAAGTTGACGGTGAAAAATTATTGCGTTTAATGTATCACCAGATTGAAGGTTTAGTGCGGCAAAACATGAACTGTCGACAACTTTGCGAAAACGCTAATGAATTAAAAACTGACGATGAAACTTTGCATGAAAATCATGCTAAACGTTTAGAAAACAAATTTTTTAATCGTGAACTTTGGGGAGATGAGGAAGAAAAAAAAGTAGAAATTTCTCTTTATGTTTTAGCTATTAACATGGCAGAAAAAGGAGCCAGTTTTTACCAAATCTTTTCTAAAATGGTGGAAAATTATTTGCATGTTTTAGCAAAAATTCCAGCTGACCAAGACTTAAATTGTTATGATGGACAAACCTGGGTGCACTTGGAAGAAGCTAAGGAAAAAGCTTGGCTGATTGCCTATCGCATTATGCGCGGACATTTGGATACAAAAAATAAATTAAGTTTCGCTTTTCGCAAAGATTTAGCTTATTTACGACAATATTTAGTTGACGAAATGTTCAACACTCTGGGTTTAAATGATTTGGACGAAGAAATTGTGATTAAAACAAATGTTTTTGCTAATCTTAATCGCAATTTAATTAAAATTGGTAATTTAAAATATCCATTTCTAAACGCGACAAAAACTTATTGTTTGGAAATTTTATTGCCGAAAATAAAAGGCCAAACGCAATGGCGCGCTTTGGTGTGTGCGAATTTTTTCCCACGATCTTTGATGATTATTAAAGATGAAAAAAAGAATAGAAAGGATGCTTCTATGCATATCCCATTTCGAGAAATCGATGATCCGTATGGCAGTCGCGAAAGCCAGAAACCGGAATCACAATACAAAATTCCGGAAAAAGAAAGCAACGGTAAGGATATTTATAATTACCTGCACGATGAGTTACTTTTGGATGGCAATGCCAAACAAAACTTAACTACTTTTTGTACCACTTGGTTGGAGCCAGAAATTCATAAGCTAATGAATGACTCCATTGCTAAAAATTTAGTTGATAAAGATGAATATCCGCAAAGCGCTGCTATTGAATTACGCTGTGTGCATATGCTCGCCGACTTGTGGCATTCACCAGAAGCAAAAACCACTTTGGGAACTTCCACTGTTGGTAGCAGCGAGGCTGCTGAATTGGGCGGTTTAGCGATGAAGTGGCGCTGGCGAAAAATGCGAGAGAAACAAGGTAAGGACACGAGTAAACCAAATCTTGTTTGCGGACCAGTGCAAATTTGTTGGTACAAATTTGCGCGTTATTTTGACGTGGAAATTCGCAGCGTACCTTTAGAAAATAATCGTTTGGAAATGACCGCAGAGTCGATGATGCCGTATATTGACGAAAATACGATTGGCGTTGTGCCTACTTTGGGTGTCACTTACACCTGCGCTTATGAAAACGTTAAGCAAATCAGCGACGCGCTCGATCGCATTCAAACGGAAAAAGGTTGGGATATTCCGATTCACGTTGACGCTGCTTCCGGTGGTTTTGTAGCTCCGTTTTTGCAACCAGATTTAGAATGGGACTTTAAATTGCCGAGAGTAAAATCTATTAATACTTCTGGCCATAAATTCGGTCTGTCGCCTTTGGGCGTAGGCTGGGTTATTTGGCGCGAGGCTAAAGATTTGCCAGAAGATTTAATTTTTTACGTGAATTACTTGGGAGGCAATGAAGCCACTTTCAATTTGAACTTTTCTAAACCAGCCGGACAAGTAATTGCTCAATATTACAATCTTTTGCGTTTAGGTAAAGAAGGTTATACCAAAATTCAAAGTGAATGTGCCAAAGTAGCTAAATATGTCACTGACGGAATTAGTAAAATGGGTATTTTTGATATTCTCTACGATGGACAAAATGCGCTTCCCGGTGGTTGCTGGAGTTTGAAGAAAGATGCTAAGGTTCCTTTTAATCTTTTTGATATCACCGATCGCATGCGTAATCGTGGCTGGCTCTTGCCGTCGTATAGTATGCCACCGAACGCTCAGGATTTAATTATTCAAAGAATTCTTTGTCGCCATGGTTTCAGTATGGATATGGCAGATCTGTTTTTGAGCGATTTTGCTCGGACAGTTGAGTTCTTGCGCAAGCGTGGTGATTGCGGTAGTTTGAGCGAAGCGGAAGCTTCTAGCTTTAAACATACTTAAAAATAAAATATTAATATAGGAAGGAATCATGAAAGTAAAAAGTAAATCTTTAACGACTATGCAGGTGGCCTTAATGACCGCTGCGGCCGTTGTTAGTTTGCGCGGCTTGCCCATGGTTGCCGCAGAAGAATTAACCATGTTCTTCTATATTATTTACGCCACTTTGCTCTTCCTAGTTCCCGCTGGTTTAGTCGCAGCGGAACTAGGAAGCGCTTTTGCGACTATGGGCGGCGGCGTTTATACTTGGGTGAAACAAGCTTTTGGGCAAAAAACTGGCTTTTTAGCCATTTTTTTGCAATGGATCCAAAACGTAGTTTGGTATCCAGTGGTCTTAGGTTTTGGCGCCGCCGCCATTGCCTATTTAATCGGTAAACCGGAACTCGCGGATAATAATTGGTACACCGGATTTTTCATTATCGTTGTTTATTGGCTCGCCACTTTAATCGCTTTAAAAGGCAGCCAAATTTTGGCAAAAATTACTAGCCAGGCATTTTTATTTGGTACCGTTTTGCCTGGTTTAGCGATTGTAGTTATGGCTTGTCTGTGGCTTTTTGACAAAAGACCAATTGGCTTCCAAAATTTGTCTTCGGCAGACACAAGTGTGGTAGAAGTAAGCAAACAAGCTACGCTGCACGCTCATCCACGTTGGTTTCCCTCGCTAACTAATTTGGGAAATTTATCCTTTTTAGCCGGTATTCTTTTACTTTTTGCTGGCGTGGAAGTGCAGGCGGTCCATGCGATTGATATGAAAAATCCGCAAAAGCAGTATCCAAAAGCGATTATGATTGCAGCGGTGATTTCTTTTGCTATTTTTGCGGTTGGCAGTTTGGCGGTGGCTATTGTTGTGCCATATAATGATTTACAGTTGGAGTCTGGCCTTTTTGATGCCTTCAAAATCGCTTTTGATACTTATCATTTGCCGTGGCTCACAAACGTTTTTGCCGGCTTGGCCGCTTTTGGCGCGGTCGGCGGCGTTTTATCTTGGATTACTGGGCCAAGCCGCGGGCTATTATGGACTGCTCGTGACGGTCAACTGCCGAAATCTTGGACCAAAGTTAATCAGAATAACGTACAAGTAACGATTTTAATTTGGCAAGGTATTTTTGTAACTTTATTATCGTTAATTTATTTTATTTTCAAAAACGTTAACGTAGCTTTTTATCTTTTAAGCGCTTTGACGGCCGGCTTATACATTATTATGTACTTGCTAATGTATGCCGCGGCGATTAAATTGCGTTATTCGCAACCAAACTTAGCACGTCCTTACGAAGTTCCTGGCGGGAAGACCGGCATGTGGACTATTGCTGGCATTGGTTTTCTGGCCGCAGCTGTCTCGTTGATTTTGTGCTTCATTCCGCCAACTCAATTAGTGATTGGTAGCGCCAGCACCTACATTCTTTTGGTGGCTTGTGGCTCAATCGTTTTTGTGTTAATGCCATTTGTCATTAATTATTTTGTCCAGCGCAATCATCGGCAAGTTGCCACGGTAAAAAGCGACTCATCAAGCAAATTGAGTTAAATTAAGTGCTTCTATGATATAATAGCTTCGTTGTTCATCTATCTGATGACTAACAATGAAGAAAAATGACCTTGGGAGTAGAGAGCTGATTCATCAATTCTCTACTCCTTTAACTAATTGTTTATATCTTTTAGAAGGCTATTTGGAAAAAACTTTTTCCCCAGCTGAAGAACTTTTATTGGCAAAAGGCGAACTAGAAAAAGTTTTTGCTTTACTGAATAATCGACAGGCGAAAAATTTGTCAAATACAAATTTTTCGCCTGCCACCGTTATTCAAAAAATTATTCATAATTATCGTAAACCTTATTCTTTGCGTTTGTATTTTCAAAATTGGCCGCAAAAAATTATTTGTCGTGGGCGCGCTGATATTTTTGAACAAATTATTTTACATTTACTCAATAACGCCGACGAATCTTATCCCCCTCTGTGCACCCAAAAAGAAATTTCTATCACTTTAATTAAAGCTAGTTCTGGCTTAAATTTAATTATCGGTGATAATGGTCAAGGTTTGTCTTGGTGGAAAAAATTAATTATTCGCGGCAAAAATATTTCTTTTAAAAAAGTAAAAAGTGGTTTAGGCTTGTATCAAGTAGCTAAATTATTAAAAAAAGAATTTAACGGTAAATTAACTTTTTTGAGTGAAAAAAATCGTGGCACTTTAGTTATTGTTCATTTTCCCCTTTAATTAATTTCCTCTCAAGCATGATATAATATTGTTCTCTGTTGCAGCCAACTTAGCTCAGCTGGTAGAGCGGCGGTATCGTAAACCGCAGGTCAAGGGTTCGATCCCCTTAGTTGGCTCAATTTTTCTTCATTTTTATCGATTTTTAAGATTTTTTTTAGTAAAAATAGTATAATATGGCTTATGGAAAATTCTCGCCCAGCGGTTTCTCGTTTAGCAACGCAAAACCGCCCAGTTCCAACGGAAACTTTAGCTAAATCACGCATTAATAATCCTTCTGAATCAACAAAAATTAACGAAGAGAAAAAACAAAAATTGTTGCTTCAATTAATTTCTTTAAGTGCGGGAGCAGTGGTTTTGTTAATCTTATTTTTGACTGTTTTTTTCCCGCTAATGGTTCATTACACTGGTGCTGAAAACAGTAAAAAATATAACCCGGAAATAGCGCAAATAAAACCGCAAACACCAATGTTTAATGCTCCAGCTGCGGCGACAAACTCTGCGGAAATCGTCTTAAACGGTTTTACGTCTAATGACACTCAAGTGCAATTTGTTATTGACGGCATTGCAGATGAAGAGAATTTGCTCGCTGTGAGTAGTAACGGCGAATTTGCATTTGCTTACAACTTTGATGAAGGCGAGCACACCCTTAGTGCTTACACAATCGATAAAAATGGTTTACAATCTGATCCAACTAAAGAGTATCAAATTTTAATTGATCAGGCAGTCCCTGCCCTAATTATTGATGATTTGAAAAATGACCAAGAAATTGTAGGTAAAGATAAAAAGACTCTCACCATTCGGGGAGTGACTGAACCGCAGGCGCAAGTAACGATTAATTCGCAACGTACTAAAGCCGACGCTGATGGCAATTTCACTTTGGATTACACCTTGCAGAATGGCGATAATAAGTTAAAAATTCTAGCCTACGATCAAGCTGGTAATCAAGTAGAAGAAGAGCTCACAATTAAATTTACTCCGTAAATAATTGTAACGAAAATGATATAATGCCTTTATGACTATAACTAAAGATGGAATTGTTAGCAGTATTTTGGATTTTGTTGAAACTATAGTTGTTTCTTTGGCGATTTTTTTCGTCATTTATATTTTTATAGCTCAGCCGCATCAAGTGAACGGTCATTCGATGGATCCGACTATGCAAACCGGAGAATATTTATTAACGGAAAAAATTAGCTATCGTTTGCGTGAGCCAGAGCGCGGCGAAATTATTGTTTTTAAAGCGCCAGCTTCTGCCTGTATTGGTAGCGGTTGCGACTTTATTAAGCGGATTATCGCTTTGCCAGGAGAAACTGTAAAAATTGTTGATGGCAAATTTTATGTTAATGGTCAAGCTTTGGACGAAAGTACGTATTTGGCTGGAACAACTATTACTCAGCCAGGCGCCTATACTGCAGATGAGCGAGAAATTACTTTAGGAACTGATCAATACTTTGTGAGTGGCGATAATCGCGCTAATTCCGCTGATTCTCGCTATTGGGGTCCGATTAGTAAAAATGCAATTATCGGTCGCGCTTTTGTCTCCTACTGGCCATTCGCTAAAATGGGTTTAATTGAACACGCGAACGCAAATTAATTTTTTAGCTTAATTTTTTTCGTCTAAACCAACTAATTTCGTAATGCGATCGAGATCTTTTTTCCGTTCTTGCGCGTCACCTTTGAGGGTGATCATGATTTTAGTGCCGGCATTGCTATCGATCATAGAAATTGCAGTTCGCGATTTTAGTTTAGCTTGCCATTTCTTTTGCCAAAGATCTACATATTTATCTACGTCTAAAATCGCTGGTTCCAAACGTCGGCTTTTCGGTTTACGCGTTTCTTCCTGACGACGATAAAAACGAGCTAAAGCTTCAGCACGACGCACGCTCGCATTCTCATTGAGAATAATTTTATAGCATGTCATCATGTTTTTTTCGTTACCAGCAGTGAGAATAGCTCGCGCGTGACCTTCAGTAATTAGTTGACGATTTAAACCATCTTTAATCGGATCTGGCAATTCCAAAAGACTAATTGAACATTGAATATATGAACGAGATTTGCCGATTTTTTCGCCAATTTCTTTTTGCGTATAACCAAATTCATTAATGAGACGTAAAAAAGCTTGCGCTTTTTCTAGGGCAGAAAGGTTTACTCTTTGGACATTTTCTACGATTGCCATTTCGAGCATACCTTTAGGCGTAGTCTTTACAATGTGAACTGGAACTTTTTCTAGTTTATTCTTTTTCGCTGCTCGCCAACGACGTTCTCCAGCAATAATATGCAAGCCAGCCGGCGTTTTCACCACCACCAACGGCTCTAAAACGCCGTGTTGTTTCACGGACTCCACTAATTCCAAAAAATCATCATCCTCGATCATTTTTTCTCGAGGCTGAAAAGGATTTGGTTGCAATTGGCTGGGACTGAGGAAACTTACTTGGCTATTGCCATACTTCACTGAATCAGTCATTTTCTCTCCTTTTTCTGCTTATTTTCCGAATTCCATTATACAATAATATTGTATAATAAAACTCATGACTTTACCAGATATAAAACTCCCCACAACCAGCCTTTTTGTGCTCTGGCAATTGCAAAAAAACGGTTATCAAGCCTATCTGGTGGGCGGCAGTGTTCGTGATTTAATTGCCAAGGGCATGGGTTTAAATCAGCAGGAGACAGAATTAAAAGATTTTGATTTTGATCTCGCTACTAATGCAGTTCCAGAACAAATTTTGCAAATTTTCCCAGAAAGTTTTTATGAAAACGATTTTGGCACAGTTAGTTTGACGCCGGAAAATTTGCTTAAAATTATGCGCGATGGCGGTTGGCTGGTTGACGATTGGCAAGAATTGCAACCCACGACGGCAGTACGTGCTGATCGTCTAGATGTACAGCACTCAACTAAACTGCACGAATCCCTCGCTCTGCCCCATTTTGAAGCGAAAATGCCGCCAAATTTAAATTTTGAAATTACTACTTATCGCGTCGGTGAAATTTATGATGAAACATCGCGTTCGCCGCAAAAAATGTCTTGGGGAAAAGACATTAACGAAGATTTGTCGCGACGAGATTTTACTATTAACGCTTTAGCTTTAACTATAACAGAAGAAAAACTAGCCACATTTTTTGCGGCGAAGAATTTGAAAAAAACTATCACCCTCACTCCGAATGATTATCAATTGCTCGATAACTATCATGGTTTGGAAGACTTAAAAGCTGGCTTAATTAGAGCCATCGGCGAACCGCGAAAACGTTTTTGCGAAGATCCACTGCGACTTTTGCGTGCGGTGCGTTTCAGCGTTCAACTAAATTTTGCTATTGAAGATAATACTTATCAAGCAATCAAAGAGGAAAGCGGTTTACTAAAAACTATTAGCAGCGAACGTATTCGTGATGAATTTTTGAAAATGTTGGCCAGTGATTATCCAAGAGAAGCAGTTATGATGCTTGCTGAAACTGGCCTACTAGCGCAATTTCTGCCCGAGCTTTTGACCATGCAAGATGTGGCTCAGTCTGGACATCATTTAACTGATGTCTGGATTCATTCTTTAGATTCTTTAGCTGCTTGTCCAAATCCTGATCCTGTTGTGCGTTTGGCTACTTTATTGCATGACGTTGGCAAACCAGAAACTCAGCGTATGGCTGCCGGCCAATATACTTTCTACAATCATCAAGTCGTTGGCGCTCACCAAGCTAAACGTATCGCTCAACGTTTAAAGCTTCCCAAAGCTGATGTTCAAAGAATTTTTATTTTAGTACGCTACCATATGTTTTATTATCAACCAGAAAATACCGATGCTTCTATTAGACGTTTTATGCGACAAGTTGGTTTAGAAAACTTGAACGATATTTTAGACGTGCGTGAAGCTGATCGTTTGGGCAGTAATGCGCGTAAAACTAGTTGGCGCTTGGAAGAAATGAAGCAACGCATGATCGAACAATTGCATCAACCGCTACAAACGCGTGATTTAGCTATTGACGGTAATGATTTAATGCGAGAATTTAATTTACAGCCAGGTCCGATTCTGGGAGAAATTCTCCATTATCTTTTAGAGTTAGTTATTGATGACAGTAATTTAAACACTGCAGAAATCTTGATGACTAAAGCTAAAGAGTTTTTAGCTCGTAAAAATATTTAATTACTTTAGATTCCAAATTTGCAATGATGGTGCACCGGCAATTGGACGCTCAAATTGAGCCAATAATTTGTCGCTACTAAGTGGTACTTGCATTCGATGAGAGTTAACAATCAAAATTGCTTGGGGATATTGATCGATTAAATTTTGATGTTTCACTACATCGTTCACTGGTTGGCCAATGCCTTCTATGCGTAAACCGCTCACATCACGATTGAAATATTCCATTAACAAAGCGTCCGGTAAAGTGCCAAAATAGCCTTCTGTTAAAACTAAGACTTCTCCTTGCTCGCGCAATAAATCAATAAAAGCAATTGTCTCCTCAATGCCGTGTCCAGAAGACCACTCTCCTAAATATTGTGTTTGATCGCTGGCTGGCAAAATCATTTTTTCTGGTGCAAAAATATTTGCCCAAGTAAAATAAATACCGTTAAGAAAAAATAAAATTAAAAGAATATTTTTAATAGTACGCAAAGTGCGAGTGAGATTAAAATAATTCAAGCTTAAAGTAAAACTCAAAATGAAAAACGGCAATGCTGACAGCAAATAACGGGCATAAATAATCTTGCCTAAAATTACAATTGGAACTACAAAAGCGAGCCCACTCACAATTAGCCAAATCGGGCGACGATCGTGTGGCCACAAATAAATCGCTAAAACGATACTGCTAAAAAAGAGGATGTTTGTAAGATAAGTTGCCAGCATCTCGCTAATGAGGACAAAATTCCTGCTAATAATTGTGCCAGGTTGTTGAAAGAAATCACTTAAAGAAAAAAGGAAGTCTCCGCCGCGCGCAAACAATTGTGGAAAAGCTGGACTAATCATTAAAAGCAAAAAACAACAACCACCAATAATTGCAATTGCAATTAGCGTGGTAGTCATTGTGGCTAAATAAGACCAAAATTGATTTTTTTTAGTTGGCCAAAAATAAAATAATAAAGTTGCTAAAACTGGCAAAAATAAAATCGCTGAAAACTTAGTTAATAAAGCTAAACCCAAAAAAACACCAGCCCAAAGTACGTTTGCATTAAAAATAGTTTGGCAAATAAATTGTTTTAATTGTAATTTTGGTTTGCCTAGATTAAGTAAACTTTGATAAGCAAAGTAAAAACTAACCGTTAAAAAAAATGTTAACTGTGTATCGATCAGAGCTAATCTGCCCGTAAGAATTAATCCTGGAGTGAAAAGAGTAATTGCTGCCGCTAAAATTTGTTGCCACCGATTTTTGGTAAAAAGTGACATTAATTTTATCATCATCAGAACTTGACCTAAACCAAATAAAACTGATAGCAGCCGACCGGCAAAAAGTTGGTTAGCAAATACTTTTAGTAAGGGTATCATTAACCACATTTGCAAAGGCGTTTTGCCATCATTGAGAGGAAAAAATAAATAACGTTTCCAGTCAGAAATAATAAGTTGTGACCAACGAATATAAATAGCTTCATCGGCAAATACTGGCAAAATAGTTAAATTAAGCAAACGAAGAACTAAATAAGTCAAAATTAAAATGGCAATAGCCCAAAAAAACTTTTTTTTAAGTTCACTTTTGTTTTTGAAGAAGCGCATAGAATTTTTGACCTAAGTAAAAAATTAAATAAACTAATAACGGTATAAAGGTAATTAATTGTTGTTCAAGCAATGTCCAGGCGCCAAAACCGCCTTCTTGTAAAACTGGCACATAACGTACCAACGAAGAAAAACTCAAAATTAGCAAACTAGTGCGAACAATTTTATTTTTAACAAAAGGAATAAAAATCAAACTCCATAGTAAATACCATGGATGAAAAAATTGTGAGCGCGTGGTTAAAAGCGGTAAAAACATTAAAATTGCTGCCGCATCAAAAATGTATATTTGCCACTTTTTTAGTAAATCGCTAATTTTTGTTTTAAAACGCAAAAGGAAAATTACAATCCATAGAGGAATTAAAATTAAAGTGGCATATTTAATTGTGCTAGAAAATAAAAGTAGAACCGCTGAACCCAAAATTTGATTAATATTTTTAATTTCGTATGGAGAAGATTTTTTTTCTAAATTTGTTTGAGTATTAACAGTAATTAAAAAAATTGACCAGAGTGCTGGCAGCATCATCCATAAATCATTATGCATATTAGTGAGTGTTTCAATAAGAACTAAAGGATTGAAAAAAAACAAAGCTAATGCTTGCCAATTATTTTCACCATTAAGTTTTTTTTGATACTTACTCATCAAAAGCAGAGTTAAACTTAATAAAATAAAATTAAGAATTCTAATGCTAAACCAAGATAAAGTGAATTTACCGCCGGTGAGATAATACGGCACTAGGGAAATCGCCGTCCAGCCATAGCCGTATGGCGCGGGTGTATTAGTATTATGCATAAAACGGGTCCACTCATCGTCGGCGAAATCTAAAGCAATTTGGTGATGTGGGTCAGCTTGATAAACGGCCACCATTTTAGCGTTGAAAAGATAATTAAAAACGTCAAACGAAAGAGCATTAAAAGAATACATTAACGGCATACAACAAATTGCTAAACTTAAAGCAAAATTTTTGAAATTGGCAAATTGATGTTGGCGCACTAAATTAAAAAACAAACAAAATAAAGCAATAACGAGTAATAAATAAGTTTGGCTAATAAAATTTCTGCTTTGATAAAAAGTATTCCACATCCATTGTTGCCAATTCCAATATGGAGCCCAACTTGTTAAAACTAAATTTGGCGCAGTTAAAATCCATGTCCACCACGCAAAAACGCTTAGACAAATAAAATAAAGAATTAGCGTCAATTTATTTTTCATATTTGCCCCGCCAACTAGTTAAACGAATACGGATGATGTCCCGCAACATGCGCAAAGAATCTTTGATTGGTGAAACGCGATTACTGGCAGCATGTTGCCACAAAACAGGAATCTCGGCCACCGGTATTTTATTTTTGCGAGCTAAAAATAAAAGTTCTACGTCAAATGCGCCGGTAAAAGCGTCTAATGCGCGATGATTGGGTGAATAAATATATAATTGCGGAAAAATAGTTTCCGCAGCATGATCAGAAAAAAGTTTGAAGCCACATTGACTATCCAAAATTCCTGGCAGGACAATCATTCGCGTTAGGATATTGAAACCGAAACCCATTATATGGCGAATAAGCGGCTCTTTTTCTCTTTTTGCGCCCTGCGCTGCGCGCGAACCAATGACAATTTCATGATCAACCGTAGAAGGGAAAAGCTTTTTTACTTCGCTCAGTGGTGTAGATTGATCAAAATCGGTAAAAAGGCGCCACTGACCTTTGGCAGAGAGCATACCTTTAGTCACGGTTGGACCTTTGCCGGCATGTTTATTAGCTAAGACACGAAAATGCGGATGTTTTTTGGCAAAATTTTGTAGAACTTCAGTCGTTCCGTCGGTGGAACCGTCATCGCTCAAAATTACTTCATAAGTATACTTTTGTTTTTGTAGATAAGAAGCTACTTCATCCAAAACTCCACGAGCTAAATTCTGCTGTTCATTGTATGAAGGAATAATAACGGATAGAAAAATTTTATTATCTTTTGTCATAGTCCACTTCCTCTACTAGTTTTTCCATTTTATAAATTTTGTGACCGTCATATGGCAGGGCGCTCACGCTTGCTTGCGCATTACGGAAAACCACAATATCAAAATTAGCGCTGTCTTCTAAATTGGCTTCTTGAGTTTCATCAATTATTAACAGTGTATTTACATTAGGTGTTCTACTAATCGGAACTAATTTGTCCGTTTTTGTTTCTAAGAAATAGCGATAATGTTCGCCAAAAGAATCTCCATTACTATTAATTAAGGAAACGCCAAACTCTTCTTCTTCGTTGACGTTTTTTAGTAAAAAATCAGTCAACTGATCAATTTGATTAAGCATGTAGTCCTGCTTGTAAAAATTGCTTTGGTAATTTCCGGATAAAAAAATGACTCCGATAGCTAAATTAACTAGAAAAGTCCAATTTTTTTTGGGTAACCAAGAAACTAAACAGCCTAATACAAAACAAGAAATTGGTAAAGCAGAAAGTAAATAATGATCATAAACATTGTGTCGATAAAAAGCGGTAATGGTGATACTGACTAAAAGACTGACACCAAAAATTTGATAGCCTAAACCGTGTTCATCATTTTTTCGACGATAGCTGATAATTAAAAACGTGATTAAAATTACGTAAGCTAATAAATAAATATGTGGAATTTGGCTAAATTCTGGCAGGGTGAGATTAACAATGATTTGTTGAGCGCGATCGCGAAAATGGTAACGATATAAATTTATTTCAGAAAGTAAGCCGGCGCTTTGTTTGTTGCTAAAACTTTCTTCTTTACCAAAAATAGCGCCGGCGGCAGCGATATTACGCCAGTCATATTTCCAGTCAAAAAATATTAAAGGCACCATTGTTAAAACAAAAATTGCGATGGCGCCAAAACTATATTGCCAAAAATGATTGTTTTTTTGCCAAAAACGATCTCGACGTTTTTGCCACCATTGATAGAACCAAAATAAACCGCAAATAGCGATCACAATTAAATTAACGTAATGCAACTGAATTAAAATTCCGGCAGTTAAGCCAACCCAAAGCCAATTTTTAGTTTTATTATTAAGAGCTTGATATAAAAAATAAAGCGTTAAAAACGCGCATAGTGCAGATAAATTCGGATTCCAAGAAAAACGAGAGTAAAAAATACCGACATTAGAAAATGTAAAAAAGAAACTTGCCCAAAGGGCAGCTTTTTTACCCACCATCTTGCTACCCAAAAAATAAAAAATTGCAATGGCGGCAATATTTGCTAAGGCTACACCAACTGCTGGGCCAACTGGGCTAGGATAGGAAATAAAAAGAAATGGCAACATAAAATAATAATAAAATGGACCTAAATACATATTGCCAATACTAGTGACTGGCCCCACAAAAGCTAAATCAAAATCTTTAAATATTTTGGCTACGATAATAGCATCGCGGCCTTGGTCACCTTGAAACATAATAGTTGAGTCAATACGATAAAGGCGCAGCCAGCCACCGATGACAATTAGTAAAATAAGAATTGCATATAAAATCGGTTGTTTTAAAAATGCTTTTTTTAAGCGCTGAAAAAATTTTTTAATTCTGGACATGAATTTAATTATCTTTTTGATTCCAAATAAATTTATTGTAAATATAAAAATTAAAAATAAGACCAATAAATATTCCTATGATTGTATAAACGTAACCAGTGTCAAAAACAAAATTGCCCAAAGTAAAAATTGGGACAATGCCTAAAACATTTTCGCCGAAAGTGGTAATTAAAAATTGAATAATAATTGAGCCAACTGAACCTAAATTAAATTTTAAAAAACTAAACGGAATTTGTTGCCAAGATAATTTTTTGTCGCTAAAACTCCAGGCGTTATTAAGAATGAAATTGGAAATAATAGCAATTTCATTGGCTGGCAAATTGGCTAAAGAAACTGAACTAATAAAAGTGCGGAAAAAAGCTAGAGCAATCATCTGCACCAAAAACCCTACTCCGCCCACCAAAGCTACTTTAATAAAACGTGAGGATAAAATTTCATCTCGTCGAGCTTTAAAAATGTAATATAAAGTATTTTTGATATATTCAGAACCAAGTTTTGATTCGCCAATTTGCCTGTCTTTAAAATGAATTGGCACTTCTGTAATTTTGAAATTTTTGCGTACGGCTTTGTGCAGAAAGCCAATTTGCCAAGTGTAACCGCTAAAACGCTCATCGCCCATTTCGTCAATAACGCTTTGGTAAACTTTTTTACTGATTGCTCGGTAGCCGCTTGTCCAATCACCGATGCGAAAATCAGTCAACACTGTCATAATTACAAAATTACCAACTATGCTATAAAATTTTCGCAGCAGCGGCCAGTCCGGATCAATTGAGCCGCCATGACGATAGCGACCGCCAATAACAAAATCATAGCCTTCATCTAATTTAGTAAAAAATTCTGGCAGTTTTTGCGGATCGTGTGAACCGTCGGCGTCAAATTCAAAAACGTAGTCGGCTTTTAATTTATTAAAAGCCTCCGCCATGCCTTTGGCATAAGCTCCACCTAAACCAGCTTTTTCCTTATTAAGCAACAAATGCAAACGCGGAAATTTTTGTTGCATTTTTTTGACGGCTTCATAGGTTTTGTCTGGCGAAGTGTCATCTACCACTAAAATTTCCACTTGATAATTTTTTATTTTCTCTACCACCGCAAAAATTTGCGGTACAATTTTTTGAACGTTTTCTTTTTCGTTATAAGTGGGAATGATAATGACAGCTTTTTTCCGCATATTAGAAATCAGCCACTTTAGCTTGATTTTGTAGGATCGCCATTTCTGCGTCCACCATAATCTTTACTAAATCCGAGAAAGTGACGCTTGGTTGCCAATTCAAAACTTGTTTGGCTTTACTAGCGTCTCCGATAAGCAAATCAACTTCCGCTGGTCTGTCAAAAGCTGGATTGTGTTGAAAATATGTTTGCCAATCTTCAATGCCTACATGGGCAAAAGCTGCTTGCAAAAATTCACCCACGGTGTGAGTTTCGCCGGTAGCAATAACGTAATCATCTGGTTTGTCTTGTTGCAAAATTAACCACATCGCTTGCACGTAATCTTTAGCATAGCCCCAATCACGCTTAGCTTCTAGATTGCCTAATTCAACTTTTTCGCGCAAACCTAATTTGACTTCTGCCACTTGATGCGCAATTTTGCGAGTGACAAACTCTAAACCGCGGCGTGGCGATTCATGATTAAAAAGAATACCGGAACAAGCAAATAAATTGTATGATTCACGATAGTTGACGGTGATAAAATGACCGTAAGCCTTTGCCACGCCATACGGAGAACGTGGATAAAAAGGAGTTTTTTCTGTTTGTGGTGTCTGTAATACCTTGCCAAACATTTCTGAAGAAGAAGCTTGATAAAATTTAGCTTGCGGACAGCACAAACGCATCGCTTCTAGCATTCTTGTTACTCCTAAAGCGGTGTAATCTCCAGTTAGAATTGGTTCTTCCCAAGAAGTTTGCACAAACGATTGCGCGGCCAAATTATAAATTTCATCTGGTTTAATTTCGTTAAGTAAGCGAATTAGCGAAGATGAGTCAGCTAAATCACCGTTAACTAAATGAAAATTTGGATTAGACAAAATATTGGTAAGCCGCTCTAAAATTGGCGTGCTAGTGCGACGGACCATACCGTAAACTTGATAATCTTTACTCAAAAGAAAATCTGCTAAATAAGAACCATCCTGACCGGTGACTCCAGTGATAAAAGCTTTTTTCGACATCTTTAAAAACTTTCTAATTACCTGTTGATTATACCATCTTATCGCGCCAATCTTCTAAAATGTGCGCTAATGTTTCCTCGAGTGGAACTTCTGCTTGCCAACCCAAAGCGGCAATTTTACGATTGTCTGCCACAATTGTGGGAATATCTATTGGGCGTAAGCGTTCTTGATCGATAATAACGTCAATTTTTTTATGTGCTAAAGCTAAAAGTTGGTCAAGAATAGCTTGAATTTTTATCGCTTGACCGCGGCCAATATTGTAAACTTCGCCGCGCGCGCCCTTCTCCATTAATAAAATGTAGGCGCGCATCATATCATCTACATCAGTAAAATCGCGCGCCGCTTTTAGATTGCCAACTTTTATTTCGTGTATTTGATCGTCTTTTTCTATAGCAGCAATTTGCGAAGCAAAGTCCGCTACTACAAAACCCTTGTTTTGGCCTGGACCGATATGGTTAAATGGTCGAGCTCGCACAATATTTAAATTAAAACTTTGCCCATAAGCGCTGGCTAATAAATCTTGAGCAGCCTTGCTCGCTGCATAAGGATTGCTAGGCTCAAGCAGCCCATCTTCCGCAATTGGTCGACCTTCTAAATTTGGTTTATAAATTTCGGCGCTACTAATTAAAAGAATTTTCGCCTGAGGCGCAAATTTACGCACCGCTTCTAAAACATTAAGCGTTAACTGAAAATTATTGTTGATAACGGTTTGCGGATCCTTGAAACTGTCGGCCACACCAGCTAAAGAAGCCAAGTGATAAATCTGATCTGGTTGAATATCTTGAATAAGTTTTTCAACCGCAGCGGCATCGATTAAATTTAAAGCATGGACTTGAACTCCTGGCAACTGATGCTCATGAAGGCTAGTTAAATGAATTTCGTCTTCAGTATCTCTTTTTTGTAAAGCTTTGAGCAAATGTGTACCAGCAAAACCGGTTCCGCCTGTAATCAGAATTTTCTGCATATCTTGATTATAACATTTAGAATTGCCGTCCGACACGCAGATAGAGATAGCCGGCGTCTTGAATTTTCTTAAGAGAAAATTGTCCCCGTGTATCAAAGAAAAATTGTGGTTTATTGGCTTTAACTTTAGCAAAATCAAAACCAATAATTTGTGGCCATTCGATAAGGATGATAATTAGATCAGCGTCTTTAACTGCGCCTTCAATTTCCATTTCTTGTTTGTAGTGGCTATGATTAGCAATTTTTGCATCAGCAATTTTTTTTACCATTGGGTCAAAAGCGCTGACTTGGGCGCCGGCTTCTAAAAGTGCCGGAATGACGGCTAAAGCCGGTGATTCTCGCTGATCGTCAGTATTGGGTTTAAAAGATAATCCTAAGACAGCAATTTTTTTCTTAGCAAAACTGCCCATGACCTTTTCTAGTCTCTTTAAAACTTGAATCGGCCGGTTGGTATTGAATTGTGTCATGAAAGAAAAAAGATTATCGACAATTTTTTTGTCGTGACAAAAATGCGCTAAAGCTTTAACGTCTTTAGGAAAGCATGAGCCGCCATAACCCAAACCAGGATACCAATAGTGTTTGCCGATTCTTTTTTCGTAGCCCATAGCTTCGATCACTTCGTCAATATCGGCGTCAGTTTTTTCGCAAATTTCGGCTAAAACATTTGCATAAACGATACGCAAAGCTAAGTAATTATTGCTTGCATATTTAGTTAATTGCGCTGATTCCGGTTTCACCGACAAGATTGGAGCTTGGAACGGACGATGCAATTCTTCCAAAATTGCAAAAGCAGTTTTGTTCTCCGTGCCAATGACAATGCGATCTGGATATAAAGTATCGTCTACAGCTGTGCCCTCTTTTAGAAATTCTGGTAAACTGGCGTAGTGAATTTTTTTATCTGTAAGATTGCCGACGATTTTTTTTACCTGAGCCAGAGTTCCTGGTAAAACCGTGGATTTAATTGCTAAAACAGCTCCTTCCTTCAAAAAAGGCGCGGCTTGAGCAACGCTGTTGGCGATATAGCTTAAATCGATGGCGCCATCGCTAGCGGATGGCGTCCCAACTGCCACAATAACTACATCAGCCTCACTAATGGCTTCTTCGTAGGTAGTGGTAAACTTGAGATTGCCTTCGTTTAAGCCAGTTTTAAGCAATTCCGTCAATTTTGGTTCATAAAAAGGCACTTTGCCTTTATTTAGACTCTCTACCTTACTTTGATCAACATCCAAGCCGATAACTTGATTACCAAAAGAAGCGTAAACTACGCAACTAGTGACGCCAACGAAACCAGTGCCGATAATTGCAACTTTCATCTTCTACTTTCTAGTTGTCTTTATAGCTAAAGTTATTATAAGGCAAAATTGAAAAAAAACGAAAGAAAGTGACCCCGATGGGATTCGGACCCATGATCTTTTGGATGAAAACCAAATATCCTAGACCGCTAGACGACGGGGCCACTCAGAACGGTTTATTATAACATGAAATTATTGCGTGAATAATCGTAAACTGTCAATTTGACTAACGCTATAATAACTGCTGAAATTTAAATCCGGGCCTTGCCACGGATCGTGCATTTTATAGCTGCCACTTTCTCCGCTAATCAAAACGATAAAGTGGCCGCCCCAACCATTGTTAGTGCGGACGTGCACAATTACTGGGCGGCCTGTTTTTAGCTCGTCGTCAATAATATCCGTCTTAAAATAGTCGTAGCGTTTATAGGTATAGCCTGATGGCGCTGGCGGCGTTAGCATCAAGGCAGTATTAGAGAAGAAATAATTGCGATTAGCCGCAATTATTGATGGACTTGTGGAAACGCCAGTTCGTTTATGAATCATAGCCACAGTCGTTAGGTAGCAACCAACCTCACCCACGGTCAGGCTCGAGCCGCCGACATATTGCTTGCACCACCGTGGATCACGTTGTGACAGAAACCAGCCATTACTGCCTTCTCCCGGGCTGCTGCCCAGACAAGAATTACCGCCAGCACTAGAAGCAAAGTTGCGAAACGCTTCTGATTCTTTGCGAGCATCATTCAACAAACGTTGATAGGTTTTTTCATCATTTTTAGTTTGTGAGAGTAAAATTGTTTTTTCTGCTTTTTGTTGTTCCAAAGCTGTTTGTTGATTTTTTAATTGAGTAGTTTTAGCTTCTAGCGCCACTTGCAAAGTTTCCCGATCTTCTTTTTTTTGATCGAAATCGAGTTTTTCATCCATAGCTTTAAATAAAAGTTTGCTTGTCTGTAAACTGACAATTTCTTCCTGTTGTTTGCGTTGCAGCGCATCTTGAAAATTTACACTTTCCAAATACATTTCTAAATCGGAAAGATGAGCAGCTTTATATGAGCTGGCAATTAATTTTGTCAAAAGTTGAGCTAACTTTTCCATTGAGGCACTTAAATTGTCAATTCTTTCGGAGAGAACTTCTACCTCTTTTTTCGCTTTTACAATTTCTAGACGCGTTTTTTCGATTTGAATTTCTTGCAACTTTACGCGGTAATCAATATTAGCAATGGCGCTACTTAAAGTATCCTGTTGGCTCTTACTTTCATCAATTTTTTCTTGATAACAAGATATTTTTTGATCAACGCAAATAGCTCGTTCATCGTCATCTTCAATAGTAGCGCAAACAAAATCTTCGCAATTAGCTGCATTAGCTAAATTCGTATTGTTTGTAAAAAGTAAAACTAATAGAAAAAAAACGCGCCCCAAAATCGCCCAAACTTTTTTGCTCCATCCAGAATTTGTCAGCATTTTATTTCTTAATTAGACGTGTAGTAGACAGCCAAGCAGAAAAAGCGGCTAAGAACACAGCGCCTAGACAACCAGCCACCGCTTGTATAAGTAAGAATTGCCAAGTGAGTGGCAAAACTTGAATCTCGCCCAAAAAACCGCTGATCGCCGGTGTGGCATACCACAGCAATAGATAGCTGAGGCCAAAAGCAATTAGACTGCCCACTAAACCAAGCCACATACTTTCTCGGATAAAAGTTCCTTTAATTGTGCTGCGATTAGCTCCAAGAATACTCATGATATTAATTGATCGCCGACGACTAGCAACTTTCATGCCGGTAATCACCATAATTACCAAAATAAATTGCATGGCAAAAAGCGCGCAAGTGAATAAACCAATATTACGAATCAGATTGGTCCAACCTAAAAACTCTTCGATCACATCTTGGCGATAGTCAACAGTATCAATGCCGTCAAGCTTTTCTATTTCTTGGCGAATCTGACTTAAACCTTCTGGAGTTTTAGCATTAACACTCAGACTAACTGGAAAAAGATCTGGCGTTAGTAGCTCGAGCAATAAAGGTTCATCTTGATTTTCTTCTTTATACGAAATGAAGGCATCGTTTTTACCAGTGATAGTAACTGTTTCCACTTGTTCTAATTTGGATAGTAACTCGGCTTCGGCAGTTGCTTGCTCATCAGTGACTTCCGTTTTAAAGAAAACTAAAATTTGTGGTCTAGTTTCAAAATAATTAAGAATTTTATTACCTAAATGTAAAAAAGTGCTAAAAACAAAAACCATAAAAAATGTTGTTATTACCACCATTAGAGCCGTTAAACTTTGATATGGTGTACGACGAAGATTTTTCCAGCTAGAAAAAACGGTAGACATTATTGGGCCTCCTTTTTTTCTTCTTTTTCCTCGCTTTGATCATCTTTTGATTTTTCAGCCTCATTTTTATCTTTTGCGGGAGTATCTTTTTTATTGCGTCGGCCAAAAAAAGAATGGCGTTTTTTCTCTTTCACTGCTTTACTTTTTTTGTCGGGTTTAGTTTTTTTCTCGTCTTCTTGAGTAGCACTATCTTCTTCTTTGGCTATCTCAGCTGATTGAGCGTTTTCTGGCGCTTTTGTTTCAGTTTCCGTTATCTCTTTTTGATTTTTATCTTCTGGTACAAAAGTACTGACGGCAACGGTTTTAGGAGCTGAGTCATAAACTAATTTGCCGCAATCCAAAATAATTTGGTGCGCCTGAGGATTTTTTTGCAAATGTGAAAGATTGTGCGTGGCAAAAATGACGGTGGTGCCATATTTGTTAATGGCTTTGAGTAAACCAACGATCGTTTCTCCATTTTCTTCATCCAGATTGCCAGTGGGTTCATCAGCGAAAATGATTTTGGGCGCTACGGAAAGTGCTCGCGCCAAACTGACTCGCTGCGCTTCTCCGCCAGAAAGCTGCGACGGAAAATCATTTTCGCGTCCAGTTAGGTGCAACATTTTAAGTAATTCTGAGATTCTAGTTTCAATTTCGCCCTTGCTCTGCCGACAAATTGTGAGCGGCAAAGCGATGTTTTCCCAGACAGTCAAATCGTCGAGCAATTTGTAGTCTTGGAAAACTACGCCGATATGGCGGCGATGCTGAGCCACTTGGCGACGGGACAAATTATTAAGAACTTGATCGTTAAAGATAATTTCTCCTTGATCTGGTTTATATTCGCGCAAAAGCAAACGCAAAGCTGTGGTTTTTCCAGAGCCAGAATGCCCAGTTACAAAGACAAATTCTCCTTGATCAATAGCAAAATTTATTTGATCTAAAGCGATTTTGTCCACGCCAAAAACTTTACTGACGTTGACGAAATTAATCATGCACTAAGTTTACGAGAAAAAAGCGCAAATGTCAAGTAAAACGCTGGCGTGTTATAATTGAGGAAAAGATGCGCAAAAATCAACAAAAAATTACGGCTAATCAAGGTATTACCGCTGATGACTGGCAAGAATTGTGGCAAAGACGAGAATTGCTTTGGGTTTTGGTGCGTCGAGATTTACAAGTGCGTTATAAAAATACTGCTTTAGGTGTACTTTGGGTTATTTTGCAGCCTTTATTATCTGCACTCCTTTTCACTTTGATTTTTGCTAAAGTTTTACATTTTGATCAAGGAGAGGCAAATTATCTAGTTTCTACGTTTCTCGGTTTTATGTTTTGGCAATTTTTTTCCGGCAGTTTAACCACTGGCGCCCAGACAATTTATGAGCAAATTGCGATGATTAAAAAAATTTATTTTCCCCGTCTCTACTTACCATTGACGGTGGTCTTGCGTAGTTTATTTGATTTTTTTGTCAGCAGCTGTTTGCTCATTATAATTATGCTTTGGCAAAAAGCGGGTTTTAGTATTAACGGTTTTATCGGCTTTTGTCTAACGATTATTTGTTTAACGATTTTCGCCAGCGGTTGCAGTTTTATTTTTGCTAGTTTAAATGCGCGCTATCGAGATTTTCGGCACTTAACGCCTTTTGTGATTCAGATTTGGTTTTATGCTACGCCAGTATTTTATCCCGCTTCCCTACTGAGCGGTAATTTGGCTTGGTTAGGGAAAATTAATCCTTTAGCTCATTGTCTGCGTTTAGTGCGGGCAGCTATTTTTGAAAATCAAGTTTTTTATCATGACTTTGCGTGGTTATTTTTAGCCAGCATCTTGGTTTGGTTAGCTGGAGTTTTATTGTTCAAAAAAATGGAAACGGAAATTGTTGATTGGACTTAAGATGAAAATGGTCACGGTAAAAAATTTGAGTAAAAAATTTAATTTAGTTAAGACGTATAATCAAGAGTTTCCAACTTTGCGGGATCAGCTAGCTCATTTTGGTAAAAAAAAATCACGCGAAGAGTTTTGGGCTCTTAAAGATATTAATTTTTCTCTTAATCAAGGAGAAGTTTTGGGCGTTATTGGCCAAAATGGAGCAGGTAAAAGTACCCTTTTTAAGCTAATTAGTCGTATCTCGCGCCCGACTACTGGTGAAATAATTTTGGGCGGGCGCGTCGCTTCGCTTTTGGAAGTCGGAACCGGTTTTCATCCAGAACTTTCTGGTCGAGAAAATATTTTTCTTAATGGCGCCATTTTAGGTATGAAGCGACATGAAATCCAGCAGCAATTTCAAAACATTATTACTTTTTCTGGCGTAGAAAAATTTATCGACCAACCGGTAAAATATTATTCTTCTGGTATGTATATGCGTTTGGCTTTTAGCATTGCTGCACATTTAACAAGTGAAATTTTAATTATCGATGAAGTTCTAGCTGTCGGCGATGCCGATTTCCAAAAGCGATGTCTGCAAAAGACGCAAGCTTTAGTGCGAGAAGAGGGGAGAACAGTTCTAATTGTTAGTCATAATTTAGACAATGTGCGGCAATTATGCGATAAATGTTTATGGTTGGAAAACGGACGTTTGAAAATGCTTGGTCCAGTACAAAAAGTTACCGCCGCCTACCAAGCTCAATCTTAATGGCGGATGCGCCTTTGTAAGGCTTCTAAAATATCATTATGGTAGTGATTGACTAAATATTTCTTTTTATCTTTGGCAGTAATAGTAAATTGCCGCATATATTTAGCTTCATCATATTTGTCGTCCTGGAAAATTTTTTTTAGATGTTCATTAATCGTGGCCACGGTTAAACCAAAAATTTGCGCAAATTGTTTTTGCGTTAGCCAAATTTCTCCTTCAAAAAACGCGACTTTGAAAGTCAAGTCGCGATTTTCTAGTTTGTATTGAATAAAACGGGGACGTTTTTCAAAACCGAACATTCTATTCCTCTGGAGCTGCCCCTTCAACATTAATTACTTCCACTCGACCAACGTCCATCAGCCAGCCAGCTTTTTGTCCAGAAAAAGTTTCTCCCCAAACTTTAATTTCCATACCGACGAATTTGTCTAAATCGGTGACTGAAGAAGTTAAGTAAACTGTTTGGCTGGCGCCGCCGGCGCGCAACAGACTATGCGAACCTTCTTCATCGCCAATGCCACCGGCTGTTAAGTAACCTTGAGCACTATCTTTAAATTCATCAGCATTATTACTGCCAAAAATGTCGCCGTTTTTCACTTTGCCTTCTTCAGCGACGGTGGCAATAGCAGAGCCACCAGCAAAATTTGCACCACCTTCAGCATCGGTGCCGCTTTTCTGTTTAAAAAAATAACTGCCACCTAAGCCAATAATTAAGGCAATGACTGAGAGAATAATAATTTGTGTAGTTTGTTTTTTCATTTTTTCTTTCTGCCTTTACTATTTAGAATGCTATCGAGAGAGTTTTTTCTCTTCGCTCTTTTTACTATTATAACATAAAAGAAAAAACAAGCCGATACTGCTAATTGCCCAAGCCAAAATGAGAGGCAAAGTAAAAACAAAATGTTGCAATTTGAAAAATAGCCATAAGTAAATAATTGTGGCTAAATAAAGACCAAAGCGACGATTTTGGGTAAGAAAAGTAAAAAAGAAAAAATTACCAGCAAAAAGTATTGCTTGAAAAGGTAAGTAGCAATCCGGTAACGGCCAGTTGGCAATTTGTGCAGGCGGCACAAATTGCCAGATTAAAAAAACCAAAACATAGCAAAAAATTGCTAATGTTAACACTTGTAAATAACGATAATAATCACGCCAAAAATCAGACATTTTTAAAACGCAAAGTTTTCTTTTGATAAGTTTTTGTTTTTACTTTATTGTTCGCAATTTTATTCACTACGGGTGAACTTTGATTTTTCTTGACAGGAGCTGGCGCATGAGTAGACAAAAGTTCTTTACCAATTTGACGAAAAAAACGACTGCAAGAAAAATCATTGCCCCGAAGAGATTTATTACTTTTTAAATATAAAAAAGTTTCTTGCCAAGAATTTTCTAAATCTTTTTTAACCTGTTTTCCTTCTGGAGTATTTTGCAAGAAATAAACAAATAAGCCACTTAGTTCGCTCAAAGCTAAGCCGCGATCAAAAGCAGCTTTTTCTTGCTCTGGCTCAGTCAAGCTCTCAATTTTAGTTTGCATGAAAAACTATTTGTCGAGTTTTTTATTTTTTAACCAAACGGAAAAAGACTCGAAAGCTTTCATGCCTCCAGCAACACCAGAAGCCAAGCTGGCTAAAGTTCGAATCGGATTGACGAGCATATTTAGTTTGTCGTCTGTATTTTTTACCAAATTGTCGACACTGGTTACCGCATTACGCGTTTCTTTGAGCAGCAAAAATAATTGAATGCCAACCATGATTAAGACAATCGCGACCACGATCATTAAGGCAATTAAAACTATTGGTAAAATTTGTTCTGGACTCATAATTTCCTTTTCGTTAATTTTTAATTATTTAAACATTTCTGTACCATAGCCGAAACTCGACCGCCATCAGCTTGACCAGCTACTTTTTTCATGACTGCACCAATTAATTGACCTTGATTGGCGGCGCCAACTTCAGTTAAAGTGGCTTTTACAATTTCTGTTAGTTGCGCATCGTCTAATTGTTTTGGTAAATAAGCTTCCATGACTTTAATTTTCGCTTCTTCTTCTTTCACCAAATCATCACGACCAGCATTTTTGAAATCGATAATAGCATCTTTACTTTTTTTCACTTGCGAGGCAATTACTTTTTGAGCAGCTTCATCATTAACTTCACCGTTATCGATCTCAAAATTTTGAATTTCTGCTTTCAAAAAACGCACCGTTTGCAAACGTAATGCGTCGTGAGCGCGCATGGCTTCTTTCATATCGTTCATTAATTGTTCTTTGATCGTCATTTTTCCTTCCTTTTTATTCTTCTGTATCAAGCTCGTCAGCTTTAAGATCAAAATCGCCAGACCATAAAAAACTGCCGATTACCGCTTGGTCAATATTTAGATCTTTTAACTCTTTGAGCTGTTCTGGTTTTACGCCACCGTCAATGCTGATTTTAATTTCTAAATTGCGCGCGCGAATTTCTTCTTGTAGCTCTTTTGCCTTAATGAGCACTTCACTGTCAAAAATTTGTCCCTGAGCACCCATGGGTACGGCTAATAACAAAACTTCATCTAACTCCGTCCAAGCGTTTTCATTAATGCTGTCGATTGGTGTCTCTAGATCTAAAGCCAAACCACTTTTCCAACCTCGTTCACGCACAGCCTGCAAAAATGCTTTTTGTTCACCCATTCTTTCCACTTGCCCAAAAACTGCCCGTACTGGCAAGATTGGTTCTTGAGCTGCTAATTCCCAAACATAATCCAGCGGCTCTTCAGTCATTAAATGAAAATCTAATTTTAATTGGCCGTAATCTAAATCGACTAAATCTAGCGGCGTCACCGTCAATTGTGGCACCAATTGGCCATCGGTAATATCTATTTGCACCACGCCAAAATGACCGTCTGTTTTGATAATTTCTAGTTTTTCTGCAACTTGATCTAAGTTGCTTTCCAAAATCGCAGGTACAATTTGCATAATTATTTTTCTTTTTTTTGATCTAAAGTTGCTTGTGCCGAATAATCTTCAATTTTTTGTAGACGACGGGCAAAACGATCAGCTGTACCTGGTGGGGTAGCTAAGAAGGTTTCAATCATTTCTTTTTGCGCCGCCAACGAGGTGTAATCGCTTGCTAAAGCTAAGGCGTTGAGATGATCGTCTCTGGTGGCAGCTGCCACTTGTTCTGCGCATAAGCCTAAAGTGCAGTAAACACCGGCGAAGCGATTAGCAGCAATATCTACTCCGGCGCCAGAGCGGCACCATAAAATCATTTTGGTTTCGTCTTCACTACTTTGCATAAGCGTAACCGCCGTGGAAACAAAATCCGGAAAATCGTCTTTAGGATCGAGCATAAAAGCGCCAGCATCCACAGTTTCAAAACCTCGTTCGTTCAACCAATCATTGATCGTTTCTTTGTTTTTAAAACCACCGTGATCGGCCGCTAAGATAATTTGCATACTTGCCTGATTATAGCATAATAACGGTGGTCGTTTGCGGCTAAGTTATGAATTTTCTTTGTTATAATAGCCGCATGACAGAAAATAAAACTCCAGAGATAAAAAAGAAATCAGCCAGTGCTGAAGAACCGGCAAAAAAGGTACCTCAAAAAACTGCGCCCACGGTGACAACGCCGTCGAAGGCGACTCCGTCTAAGCAACCTCAACGCGCGCCGCAGCAAGAAGTAGAAATCAGAATTGATTTGACCAAAATGGGTAAAAATCTGTTTTTGATTTTGCTTTTAGCAGTTTTGTTCGTGCCTTTCATCATGTCTCTTTTTGGCGGGAGTATCACGGAAATTAGCTTGTCTGATTTTGTTCGTGATTTGCGCGCGAATAAAATTTCTCAAATTGATGCGGCTGGTGACGAACTACGTTTAACTTATCCAGAAAGCCCTAATGAAATTAAAGTGGTACGTAAGGAAAGTAATCAGACTGCTTTGGACTTAGTCCAAGCAGCTAATATAGATTTAGGCAATACTAATTTAACGATTAAAGATGTTTCGGCTGGGCAAATTTTTTGGGAAGCGGTTTTTAGTTTCTTACCTTTGATTTTGGTGGCAATTTTCTTCTTGTATATTTTCCAACAGACTAAAGGTGGCGGAGATATGTTTGGCATGGGCAAATCTAAAGCTAAACTTTTTATCAAGGGTAAACAAAATACTAAGTTTGCGGATGTAGGCGGTATGACCGAAGCCAAAGGAGAATTGGAAGAAGTAGTCGACTTTTTGCGCAATCCAAAAAAGTATAAAGCAGTTGGCGCGCGCACGCCCAAGGGCGTGCTGCTGGTGGGACCAGCAGGAACAGGGAAAACCCTGTTAGCGCGCGCCGTCGCTGGTGAAGCTGGCGTGCAATTTCTTTCTATCGCTGGCAGCGAGTTTATGGAAATGCTGGTCGGTGTTGGCGCTTCGCGCGTACGCGATCTTTTTGATACTGCTAAAAAAATGGCGCCAGCCATTATTTTTATTGACGAAATTGACGCTATTGGTCGCATTCGCACCGGCGGTGGTTCTGGCGGTCATGACGAGAGGGAACAGACACTTAACCAAATATTAGTAGAAATGGATGGCTTTTCGCAAAATGACAATGTGATTGTGATGGCGGCCACCAATCGCGGCGATATGCTCGATCCAGCTTTAATTCGTCCTGGCCGTTTCGACCGCCGCGTGCAAGTGCAATTGCCAGATATCGAAGAGCGCCGCTTCATCATCAACATTCACAAAAAAGGCAAGCCTTTTGCTAAAGATGTCTCATGGGAAGAAGTGGCGCGAATGACTACTGGTTTTTCTGGTGCAGACATTGAAAATATGCTTAATGAAGCGGCAATCGCTATTGTCCGCGAAGGCAGGACGGAAATCACTATGCGTGACTTAGGTGAATCCTCAATTAAAGTGAAACTTGGCCCAAGTAAAAAGCGTTTAACTGATGAGTATGAACGTAAAATGACGGCTTATCACGAAGTTGGTCACGCTTTAGTTTCGCATTTGTTGTCGCACGCTGATCCAGTTTCTAGAATCTCAATTATTTCTCGCGGTAATGCTTTGGGTTACACTATTACTCCGCCAAATCGCGATAAAATGCAAATTACTCGTAGTCAACTCCTAGCGGAAATGAGCGTTTTACTCGGTGGGCGAGTGGCAGAGGAATTAATTTTTGATGAAATGACAGCGGGTGCTAGCTCAGATATTGCTCGTGCCACTAAGATCGCTCGCAACATGGTGGAGGAGTGGGGCATGAGTCCACTTGGCCCTGTTTTCTTAGCTCCGCAATATGAAGATAGCGATTATGCGCGCGCCTACTTTGGTGAAGCGAAAACGATTTCCCCTGAGTTAGCGGCCAAAGTTGATCAAGAAGTACAAAAGTTGGTTGCTCAAGCGTACGCTCAAACGAAAAAAGTTTTATCGAACTATCAAAAAAAATTAGATGCAGTAGCAACCGTCCTTTTGGACAAGGAAACTTTGGAGGGCGAAGAATTTGCGCAATTAGTGGGGGAGAAGAAAGCTCATGTCTGAAGCCCCTAAATCAGATTTTTTAATTATCGACGGTCATGCTTTAATCTATCGTGCTTTTCACGCCTTTCCCCCACTCACGGATAGTGAGGGCAACTTTGTAGGCGCGCTCTATGGTTTCTTGCGCATTTTGCTTTCTGTACTCAAACAGGTGCAACCGGCTTACTGGCTGGTGGCTTTTGACCACCCTGCCCCAACCAAACGCAAGCTTGAGTTCCCTTTTTACAAAGCTAAACGCAAAGAAATGCCAGAAGAATTAAAGCCGCAAATCCCCCAAATTGAAGAAGCGGTGGCTAAACTTGGTATCCCAGAATTCAAATTAGCCGGTATTGAAGCTGACGACTTAATTGGTACTATCAGCAAACTCGCCACTAAAAGTGGAAAAATTGATGTTCTCATTTTAACCGGTGATCGTGATAGTTTCCAATTAGTAGACGATCATATCCATGTTTTGGTACCAAACTTAGGTTTTCGTCGTGATAAACAAAATACCAGCTCGATGCTGGAATACAATGCTGCTTTAGTCGAACAAAAAATGGGCATCTCCCCTCTTGGAATTATTGATTTCAAAGCTTTAGCGGGTGATGCTTCTGATAATATACCAGGAGTACCTGGCGTTGGACCGAAAACCGCTCTTGGTTTGTTGGCGCAATTTGGCGATTTAGATGGTATTTATGCAGCGGTAGATCATAATGATGCACAAATTAAGGCTAGCTTGTTGGCCAAATTGCGCCAAGGTAGAGATTCTGCCTATATTAGTCAAAAATTAGCCACTATTGATCGAGAAGTGGCTGTGGATTTTGATTTGCAGGCTTGCAAAGTGGCTGGTTATAATAAAGACGAAATGAGCACTCTATTGATGCAATATGGCTTTAAATCTTTAATAAAATTTTTGCCAGAAGACGAATTTGAATTAGGTTTACAAGAAGCACTTTTTTAAGCAAAAACGATGACCTTTCATGATATAATATCAGTTATTGCGCGTGTAGCCCAATTGGATAGAGCGCCGGCTTGCGGAGCCGTAGGTTGTGGGTTCAAGTCCCGCCACGCGCACAAAGGGCACTTTTCAAAAATAGTCATTTAAACTAAAAAATTGCGAAGTAATAATTTTCTCTTTTTGAGTTTAAAAAAGTGGAGTCTTTTCATCGGGAAATCGGAGCTAAGTAACATTTTTTGTTAGTTTTTCTTTCCATTTTCATTTAACAAATATAGATAATTAGTTTTAGTTGTTTTTGGGCTCAATATAGAATAAGTTTTAAAATTATGTTAAGATAATTTTGTTATGTCTACTTCCAAAAAACGCCGTCAAACTAAAAACAAAAAATCTCAACAAAGTAAATCTAAAAAATCTCAAAATAAATGGTCAAAAATAATTATTGTTCTAAGTAGTGCGTTAGTTTTCTTCCTTGCTTTTATATTCTTAGTTGCCGGCTATAAAGCAAGTGGGCTTTTGATGGCGATCTTAGGTTTATTAATCATCCCGTCAATTTGGCAATCGGTTATAAAAGCAACTAATTTGAAAATTGATCCAAGTTTAAGAATTGTAGTTTTAGTGCTCTTGTTCTTTGTAGCAATTGCAGTCACGCCAGAAACTGCTCCTAGTCAAACGACTGAAGTTGATTTAGAACCTGAAACTGTTGCAGAATCGCAAGAAAAAATAGTTGAAAATGAAAATATCATAGCAGCGGAAGCAGTAACTGATAAGCCTGATCAGGAAATAGCGATAGTTAAACGAGTAATTGACGGTGACACAATTGAGCTTGAAGACGGTCGTAAATTGCGATATATAGGTATAGACTCTCCAGAAATTAATGACGCAGAATGTTATGCTCAAGAAGCAAAAAACAAAAATAGTGATTTGGTCTTAGGAAAAACTGTTACTTTAGAAAAAGATGTGAGCGAAACTGATCGCTATGGTCGCCTTTTGCGATACGTTTATCTTGACGGGGAAATGATTAATGAACTTTTAGTAGAAAAAGGTTATGCTAAAGCTTCGTCCTATCCGCCAGACATTAAACATCAAGAAAAATTAACGCAAGCTCAAAAAGTAGCAAGGCAAAATAAAAATGGACTTTGGGGTGTAGCCTGTGAGACAGTAGCTAAAGCTTCGCCTGCTTCTACTCCAGTTCCTGTTGTCGCCACCGCCGTACCAGTGCCGGTGGCGGTGGTTAAAACCACTCCTCAACCAGTGACGACAGTTAAAGCTACTCCTCAGCCAGTGACGCAAAAAGTGGCTGCTACAACAACGCAGAACAGTGAAAGTTATTCTTGTAATTGCAGTAAAGTTTGTGAAGATATGTCTTCTTGCGCTGAGGCACAATATCAATTGAATGTTTGCGGCTGTTCCAAAAGAGACGGCGATCACGATGGCATCGCTTGCGACAAGCAGTGCCAATAGATTTTTTAGTTAAAAATTTTCAAGTGGATGCGATTCATGGCGTGCTACAATATGGTGTATGAAAAAAATTTGGCAGTTGATTTTGGCGATAATGATTTTGCTGGAATTTTTGTCACCAATAAAAATTGGTGCTTATGAAAGTGGCGCTTTTGAAGCAAAAGTTACCCAAATTGTGGAAGAAAAAAATGTGACTCCGGCAAATTCAGATCAATCACAAACAATTCAAACTTTAGAATTAGAAGCATTAGACGGTGAGAAAAAAGGTCAAAAAATTGTTATTGAAGGCAATGAATTTGCCACCGCTAGTCAACAGAAATATGAAATTGGCGAAGAAGTAGTAATTGATGGCAGCGGTGAAAATTTATATATTGCCGATTATGTGCGACGCGCGCCAATTATTTGTTTGACGATTATTTTTGTAGTTTTAGCAGTTTGGGTTGGACGTTGGCAAGGAGCGACTTCACTTTTAGGTTTAGGCGTTTCTTTTGCGGTTATTTTTTGGTTCACTTTACCAAAAATTGCCGGTGGTAGTAATCCGGTTACCATTGTCGTTCTAAGTTGTCTAGTGATGATTCCAATTTTGTTTATTTTATCTCATGGCTTAAATCGTAAAATGGTAGTCGCCATGATCGCTACGCTTTTAACCTTAATCATCACTGGTTTGTTAATCGTCTTTTTTGTTGACTGGGCGAATTTAACCGGTTTAGCTTCTGAAGAAGCCGGCTTTTTGCAGGCCATGAATCCAGACACAATTAATTTTAAAAATTTATTAATTGCAGGCATGCTTATTGCTACTCTGGGTGTTTTAGATGATATTACAATTTCACAGGCGGCTGTAGTCGAAGAATTAAAAAAAGCTAATCCAGATTTAAAATTTTGGCCACTTTTTCGGAGAGCGATGAGCGTTGGGCGTGATCATATCGCCTCGATGATTAATACTCTTATTTTAGCTTACGCTGGAGCCAGTTTTCCTTTATTGTTACTTTTTTTACAAAGCGGGCAAAGTATTGGTCTCACTTTAAATTTTGAAATTATTGCTGACGAAATAATTCGAACTTTAGCTGGTAGCATCGGTCTTATTTTAGCTGTACCGTTGACGACAATTTTAGCTGCTTGGGTGGAAAATTGGCGTAGTGTAGATTAAAAAATTAGGCGCCATTTATCTGATGATAAATGGCGCCTGGAATAATTTTGTTTACTTCTCTTGTTGTGATTCGGTTAGGAATGAGAAGAAAAGTCTCCTTCTTGATAAGGGCGAGGCGTCTTTTGGGTTGCGTCGCTTCTCTCAACATAGAAGTCCGTATCCTCATACTCTTCCGTTTGTTCGGCAGGCTGAGGTTGCTTGCCGAAAGACTCGCGCGCAGTTTCCACCAGCGTCGATTTTCTGAGACTCGAAGTTTCTTCCTGAGAAACTCCGGCTAACTCCAGAAACTGCTCGTACGCTTTGTCGGCGATTGCGTCATCTTGCTCTTGTGTCCCATCTGAACAAAAGAACAGATAGAAGCAACGGTTGTCCAGACAGTCGAGAGAGGTGTTCTTGTAGCACCGCAACGCCCCTTCAATGTCAATCAGGCCTTGTTGGTGATGTGCAGCTGGGCGTTGCGTCCGCAACAGAAGAGCAAACAGTTCATTTTGCCACTGGTCAGCGCTTTCGCGCAGAGCCAAGGTGAAGTTTTCTGTTTGCCCAGTGGCGGCATTAGCAACCACAAAGACAAAAAGATAATGTCTGATTCCGTTGCTCCGTGTCATGTTGTACACAGAAGACTTAATGGCGCTAGCCACTTCACCGACGTTGAGAATCTCGCTGAGAGGAGCATTACGATGATGGATACTGACACAATGCATCATTTCGGACATGAACTTCCTCCTTCAGTCTGGTTTACCTAACAAATTTAGCTAAATGTATAAATACATTTGCCAAAGAGTTGGTCCAGACAAAAGAAACTTCTAATGAAAAATAGTTAAAATATTAAAAACTTCTTTTGTCTGGACCAAAGGTTTTTTAGAAAAACCAAATCAGTTTTGGTTGGTGATAGTAAACAAAATTAAAGAGCCTCAAAACAAACTTTCATTAAACAAAAATAATGAGTTTATCTTGATTAATCCGCTTATTATATCAAGAAAATGGATACTTGTCAAGATTATAGGATAAATTTATCCAGTAGTATACAAATTTATTTTTAGCACAAAAAGCCCCGCTCTTACGAGCGGGGATTTATAAACTTAATTTCTTGGTGATAGTTAACGAACGAGTAATCGAAAAGCCGCTGCCACGAGACTGTCGCGATTATTGGCTGCAGTAGGCTCGAGCGTTTCCAATAACTCTTCGTAGAGCTCGTCGAGTAATCCGGTCAATTTTTGCTCGTCATCTTCTTTTCCAATACAGACATAGATGAAGTAATCATTTTCGCCGATCCTTCGTTCTAGACTGTTGTTTTGACAAGCGACAATTTGCCCAAATTGGAGATTGCTCAAATTTCTTTCCGGACTGGAACGCGCCAGGACACGATTTACTTCATCGAGCGCGTCAGCGAATTGGCATTCATAGCGCTGGCGAACACTGACGAATGAGTGACTTTGTTGCCCCAGTTCGTCAGTGACGAAAAAGGCGTAAAGGTACTCTTTGAGTTGATAAGTTCGTGCCAATTCGGTCATCTTTAGCTCAAGCTTGAGAGCCAAAGTTTGCAAGGCAATCATCGCCTCTCCAGGCTGAATTTCCCTTGTCACCATTTGTTATCAATCTCCTCTCACTTTAAATCATGTGCTGACAGAAAAGCTCCAGTAACTGAGGCATTTTTTTCACCTGAATCGCGTCAATAAAGACGCCACACAGACGATCAAATTCCTCAAAGATCTGCGTTAGCACCTCCATCCCAGAGATTAAAACCTCTCTGTCTTTTTCGTTGCGCTTAGCACTTTGAAAAACGATCACAAAACGTCCATAGTCATTAGTGAGACAGTAGATATCGCTTGCCTTAGTTTTGCCGGTTTCCATGACTCGTGCCATTTTAAGACTGGCAGCAGCAAAGATTGTCGGTTGATCATAATTCTGATTAGTATGATCAACATAACTTGTCATGCTCAGCCAAGAGCTCATCCCTTGCGGTTTGATAGCTACAACGATGGAGCCAGTTGCTTGCACACTAAGTGCCATCTCTTTCATCGCTCCCACGACGCGAGATAAAACCGGACTGTAACTAGAGCAGTCAATTTCCATGGGAAATTCCTCCTTCATTTCCTGGATTGCCTAACTCGCTGCTTGCCTTTACAGGCATTAGCGATCGTTGGTCCAGGAAGAAAAAACATTCATGTTTAGTGTTTTTTCTTCCTGGACCACAAAATTTACCACCAAAAAATTAAAGAACTGTTTTAACGCTCAAAATAAAGTTTGAAAAAACTCGATTTAAACGTCAAAAGCCATTTATTATATCAAATAATGGCACTGAAGTCAAGTTATAGGATAAATTTTGTCCTATCTTATTCAATTTTTTTTACAAAAAAATCGTCAGTGTTTGTACCTCGACCTATCTTCGCGGGGGGAGAGCCCCCAACTATTGTCGGCGCTACGGCGTTTCAAGACTCTGTTCGGGATGGGAAGAGTTGGGGCCACCGCGCTCTAGAGATACAAACACTAACGACTTTTAAAAGAACCAAAGGTTCTTTAAGAAGTGAAGATCGCGTAAATTATGTCAGTTAGGTCAACCCCACAAAGGGGATTTACTAACATGTAAAAACTATTTTCAATTAAATTACAAGAATTTAATTAACGTTATAAATGTTCAATTGACAACTTAGTATGAGTAAGCTTAATCTGTCACCAGACTTACACCTCTCACCTATCAACCTGGTAGTCTCCCAGGATTCTATATAGAGAAATTTAATCTTGGATAGGGCTTCCCGCTTAGATGCTTTCAGCGGTTATCCACAAGAAACGTAGCTACCCTGCAATGCGCTTGACAGCAACAACAGGAACACTAGAGGTTTCCTCATCCCGGTCCTCTCGTACTAGGGACAAAATTCCGCAAATTTCTAACGTTGATGGAGGATAGAAACCGACCTGTCTTACGACGGTCTGAACCCAGCTCGCGTACCGCTTTAATAGGCGAACAGACTAACCCTTGGGACCTGCTACAGCCCCAGGATGCGATGAGCCGACATCGAGGTAGCAAACTGTGCCGACGCTAGGAACGCTTAGGCACAATGACTCTGTTATCCCCAGAGTAGCTTTTATCCGATAAGCCCGACACCTTCCACAAAGTGTTCGAGGATCACTATAACCTGCTTTCGCATCTGCTCGGCTTGTATGCCTCACAGTTAAGCACCCATATGCTATTGCACGTCTAGCCTGATTTCCATCCAGGCTAAGGGTACCTTTGCGCGCTTGCGTTACCTTTTAGCAAGCAACCTCCCCAGTTAAACTACCCACCAAACAGGGTCCCTGCCAACGTTTGCAGTTGGCTCCGGTAAGATTTCGTATGACAAGCGAGCGGTATTACACTGTTGATTCAAGAAAATCAAGAATCTCCCGCCTATGCTAGACAACTCATCATACAAAATCAGTGTCAAGTTGTAGTAAAGCTTCATGGGGTCTTTTTGTCCTTCCACCAATAGGCCGCATCTTCACGGCCATTTCAACTTCGCCGAGTAGCAGTTCAAGACAGCATGAGACTCGTTAAACCTTTCGTGCGCGTCGCCAATTAAGCGACAAGGTACTTCGCTACCATAGAACAGTTATAGTTACTGCTGCCGTTCACTGGGGCTTCCATTGTAGGCATTACGGATTGCTCCGCAACACCCACGCAGTTAACCTTCCAGCACTGGGCAGGCTTCAGCCCGTATACATCCTCTTACGAGTTAGCACAGACCTGTGTTTTTGGTAAACAGTCGATCTCATATCATTCACTGCGGCCCCGCTGATTAAAGCGGGGCGGGGCATCTTTCTAAATTACGCCCAGCTGATTTGCCTAGTTCCTTAAACTACCTTCTCTCGCTCTCCTTGGTCTACTCGACCTGCCCACCAGTGTCGGTTATCGGTACGATTTGATGGCATTCTCCTTGCGAGGTTTTTCCAGGATACAGAAATCAGTTGTAACCACCGGTCGTAACCAGCAGTCCCATCACACCTCAGATAAACGGACTCTCAGATTTGCTAGTAGAATCCTGCTTTGATGCTTAGATGAAAAATTCATATTTTCACACAACTTATCCTATACCGTCACCCCCCAAGTCAAATGAATACCACCAAGGACTGGAATATTAACCAGTAATCCATCAGCTACTCCCACTTAAATGGGACTGACCTTAGGATCGCCTAACCCGCACACGACGAACGTGGGTGCGGAAACCTTGG
>JAUNST010000033.1 GCA_030539095.1 bacterium | reverse complement strand
ATCCTAATTATCGTGGCTTAATGACCTATCGTTTACCAGCTGGTATAAATCAAATTATCTTGGAATATCGTGATACAAAAGTACGTTTGTTGGGAAAAATTTTTAGTTTGGGCGGTTTGCTTTTATTCGGTGGCTGGTTGATTATTTGTCGACGCTTTAAGTCTTAAGTCACCTCTTTAATTTTGTTTGAGTTGAGTTATAATAGCCCAGTCAACTGGTCACTATGGTATTAATAATTGGAAAGGGAATTTGTGAAAATTGCAAAAATTTTTGCCCAAGAAATCCTGGATTCGCGTGGTAATCCAACTGTTTTAACCACGCTCACTTTGGAAGATGGTCGCACTGTTACTTCTGGCGTTCCTTCTGGCGCTTCCACCGGTTCGCACGAAGCTGTGGAATTGCGCGATGAAGATAAAAGTCGTTATGGCGGTAAAGGTGTTTTGAAAGCAGTAGCCAATGTTAATGAAATTATTGCTCCAGCTTTGGCAGGCATGGAAGTGACGGCACAAAAAGAGCTTGATCAAAAAATGCTCGATTTAGATGGTACGGAAAATAAAGGTAAATTAGGCGCTAATGCGATTTTGTCTGTTTCCATGGCTATTACTAAAGCTGCGGCTTTGAGTGAAGGTAAACCACTTTATCAATACGTGGCTGAACTTTTTGGCAATCCTACTGATCACTATACTTTACCAATTCCAATGATGAATGTGCTTAACGGTGGTAAGCACGCTAGCAAGTCTTCAGATATGCAAGAATTTATGGTCATGCCTTTGGGCGCGCCAACAATGGCCGAAGCTGTTCGTTATGGAGCTGAAGTTTTCCATAAATTGGGCAAACTTTTGGCTGCTAAAAGTTTTGCTACTACAGTCGGTGATGAAGGTGGCTACGCACCATCTTTAGGCACAAATGAAGCCCCTTTGGAATTGATGGTAGAAGCGATTAAAGCCGCTGGCTATGAACCAGGTAAAGATGTATGTATCGCTCTTGATCCAGCCTCAACTGAATTTTATTTGGAAGAAGAAGGCAAATACAATTTGGCTACTGAGGGCGTTAAGCTCACCAGCAGCGAATTGATTGCTAAGTATGCAGCCTGGTTGGATAAATATCCAATTGTTTCTATTGAAGATGGTTTAGCGGAAGATGATTGGGTTGGTTTTGCGGAAAAGACTGCTAAATTAGGTGATCGTTTGCAGATTGTTGGCGATGATCTTTTTGTGACCAATCCAGCTCGTTTGCGAGAAGGTATTGAGAAAAAAGCGGCTAATTCAATCTTAATTAAATTGAATCAAATTGGTACGGTTTCCGAAACAATTGAAGCTATTCAATTGGCGAAATCGCATGGTTATGCCGCGGTTGTTTCTCATCGCTCTGGTGAAACTGAAGACAGCTTTATTGCTGATTTTGTAGTGGGCGCGGGTACTGGTCAAATTAAAACTGGTTCCCTTTGCCGTAGCGAGCGTATCGCTAAATACAATCGTTTAATGGTAATTGAAAAAGAATTGGGCGAGCGTGCTAGTTACGCAAAATTCCCATTTAAAAAATAAATAAAATTAGGAAAGATTTATGACACAGGCGCCAAACCAAACTTCTAAAAAATTAAAAGACAATAAAGTTTTATTGATAATTTTGGATGGCTGGGGTTTGGCGCCTGCTTACGAAGGTAACGCGATTGAGCTAGCGAATACGCCTTTTTGGCAAAAGTTGTGGGCAACTAGTAAGACAAAAGCAATTTTGTCTGCTTCTGGAGAAGCTGTCGGCTTGCCAGATGGCCAAATGGGTACTTCAGAAGTTAACCATTTAACAATTGGCTCCGGTCGGGTACTTTTCCAAGATTTGGTGAAAATTAATAAGGCTATTGCTAATGAATCATTTTTTAATAATCCGGCCTTTATTCAAGCTTTTGAGCATGTTAAAAAAAATAATTCTACTTTACATATCCAGGGTTTGATTTCTCCTGGCGGCGTGCATTCGCACGAAGATCACGTTTTTTCTTTGCTTAAAGCCGCCAAACTTTATGGCATTAAGCGCGTTTTTGTTCATGTTTTCACGGATGGTCGCGATACTTTGCCTCAAAGTGCTAAGCAATATATACAAGAGTTACAAGATTACATGCAAGAAATTGGAGTTGGTCAAATTGCCTCAATTTCTGGGCGGTATTATGCTATGGATCGAGATCATAACTGGGATCGCACCGACCGTACTTTTGAGGTTTTGGAAGGTAAAAAGGATGGCCACAAAGTTTACAAAACTGCTTTAGAAGCGATTGAAGATGCTTACGAACATGGGATTAATGATGAATTTATTGAGCCAGCTTTAATTGAAGTTAATGATTCTGGGGAAGTGGGAGCAATTTCCACTCACGACGCAGTGATTTTTGCTAATTTCCGCAATGATCGTACTCGCCAGTTAACGGAACGAATTTTAGGAGTTAAAGAAAAGGACGATCTAGAATTTGTAACGATGACTCAATATAAACCGGAATACCAAGTTTTGGTGGCTTATGCGCAAGAAGATTTAAAGAATACTCTTGGTGAAGTTTTGAGCAAGAATAAGAAAAAGCAATTACGAGTGACGGAAACAGAGAAATTTGCTCATTTAACTTTCTTTTTTAATGCCAAACGGGAAGAAGCTTTTGAAAGTGAAGATCGATTTATGATCGATTCTTATTCCGATATTAAAACTCATGACCAAAAGCCGCAAATGCGTACGCCGGATATTGCTGAACGCTTGGAACAAGAGCTGGCTTTTGAAAAATACGATTTTATTAGTACTAATTTATGTAATGCTGACATGGTGGGGCATACGAGCAATATTCCAGCTACGATTAAGGGCATTGAAACAATTGACCAAGCTTTGTCTAAGGTGATTCCCTTGGCCACTAAACATGGTTATACGGTGATTATTACTGCAGACCACGGTAATGCAGAAGAGATGCTTGATCGTCAAACAGGAGCTGCTTTAACTGCTCATACCATTAATCCAGTACCGTTTGTTTTAGTGCCGGCCGGTAATTTAAAAGTGGATAAACTTACTCATGAAGAAGGTTTATTGGCGGATGTTGCGCCTACAATTTTAAAAATCATGGCTTTGCCGAAGCCGAAAGAAATGACGGGCAAGAGCTTTATTTGATGATTTTTTAAATCTATGTTAAAATTAGGTGTGTGAGTTGGGAACGTAGAAAATAAAAAATAACGGAAAGGGCGCGATGAAGACGCGAGCTGGACTTAAAGAAGCTGCCAAAAAACAATTGAAAGATAAATGGGTAGATTCCATTATCGTAGTGGTTGTTTTCATGGCGATCGTAGGATTAATCTCTAGTATTTTTGGGAATGATTCAAATACTTCTTGGATTGGCAGTCTGATTGTTTTTGTTGTTTCTGGTCCTTTAAGTTATGTTTTAACAAAATACTTTTTAGATTTAGCTCGGGGAACGGCGAAGAAAGTTAATTGGAACAAATTGGCTGGCGAATTTAAGTCGATGTTTACTCCAGCTTTAGTTTTGTATTTCTGGGTGGCGTTGAAAACTTTCTTATGGAGTTTATTGTTGGTCGTGCCTGGTATTATTAAAGCCTATGGTTACAGTCAGTCTTTTTATATTTTGGTAGACAATAAAAAGATGGATGCCAAAGAAATTATGGCTAAATCAGAAAAAATGATGAATGGTCATAAATGGGAGCTTTTTGTTTTGCAATTAAGCTTCTTTGGCTGGGCTTTATTGTGCGTTTTGACCTTTGGTATTGGTTACTTGTGGCTGATCCCATACATGAACACCACTTTTGCCAATTATTACGATGGTTTAAAGAAATAACTTGTTTTTGCAACAAATTGGAGCCCCTGCTTTGCAGGGGCTTTTTTGTGGCAAAAATCAAGGTATAATAGGCGATATGGCAAATGATTATCAACATCAAATTATTGAGAAAAAATGGCAAAAGAAGTGGGCAGAGGAAAAACTCTATCGTACTCAAGATAAAAGTGATAAACCAAAATATTATCTTTTGGATATGTTTCCTTATCCATCTGGTGCTGGTTTACACGTTGGGCATCCAAAAGGCTATATTGCCACGGACGTTTTAGCTCGTCAAAAGATGATGCAAGGCTATAACGTTTTGCATCCAATGGGTTGGGACGGTTTTGGTTTGCCAGCAGAGAATTTTGCTTTGAAAAACAAAGTGCATCCGGCTCAATCGACGGCGCAAAATATTGCTGTTTTTAAACAGCAATTGGAAATTTTGGGTTTTACTTACGATTGGGAACGCGAAGTCAACACAACTGATCCAAAATTTTATCATTGGACTCAATGGATTTTTGCGCGAATGTATGAAAGTTATTATGATGAAAAATTGGACAAAGCGGCACCAATTGCCAAATTGATCGAAGATAAATTTGGCCATAAATCCTATCAGGATTTATCAATTGAGCAAAAAAAGTTTATTGACGCTCAGCGTTTAGCTTTTGAAGATTTTGCGCCAATTAATTGGTGCCCTTCTTGCAAAACTGGTTTAGCCAACGAAGATTTGGAAGATGGTCGCTTTTGTGAGCGCTGTGGCAGTTTAGTGGAAAAGAAACCTTTGCGGCAATGGAATCTGCGTATTACTAAGTATGCAGAACGTTTACTTAGAGATTTGCAGGATTTAGATTGGGAACCATCAATTAAATTGATGCAAAAAAATTGGATTGGTAAAAGTGAAGGCGCTCGAGTACGATTTTTCCGCGAGGCGGAAAAATCTTCTCAAACAGAATTTTTTGACGTTTTTACTACTCGTGTAGAAACGATTTTTGGGGTCACTTATTTAGCTATTGCTCCAGAGTTGGTGACAAAAGAAGTTTTGGCGCAAATTCCTTCCTCGGAGAGAGCTGTGGTGGAGCAATACTTAGCTGCCGCTCAGCAAAAATCGCTCATTGATCGAGCAGATGAGACTAAGGAAAAAACTGGCGTTTTGCTCGCTGGTATTGCTGCTTTTAATCCTGTTAACGGCAAACCGGTTCCGGTTTTTGTGGCGGATTACGTTTTGAGCGATTATGGCACCGGTGTGGTTATGGGTGTGCCAGCTCATGATGAACGTGATGCGGCTTTTGCTCAAAAAATGGACCTGCCAATTTTGCCAGTAGTGGATGACCAAGGACTTTTAATTAATTCTGGCTCTTATAATGGTTTAACAATCGCCCAAGGGCGCGAAAAAATCCTTTCTGATCTGGTTAGCGGTAATTATGCGGAGAAAAAAACAATTTATAAATTGCGAGATTGGGTTTTTTCGCGCCAGCGCTATTGGGGCGAACCGATTCCTATTATTCATTGCAAAAATTGCGGTAATATTTTGGTTCCAGATAAAGAATTGCCGCTTAAGTTGCCAGAAGTGGCTCATTATGAGCCTTCTGGTACTGGTGAGTCGCCACTTGCAAAAATTTCTGCTTGGGTGGAAACGACTTGTCCAATTTGCGGTGGTCCAGCTCAACGAGAAACTAATACTATGCCACAATGGGCTGGTTCGTCTTGGTATTATCTGCGTTATATCGATCCACACAATGACGAAACATTGATTGATCCAGAAAAAGAACGTTCCTTTATGCCGGTAGATTTTTATGTCGGTGGGGCAGAGCATGCCACTCGACATCTAATTTATGCCCGTTTTTACCATAAATTTTTGCAAGATATTGGGGTAGTTTCTACGAGTGAACCTTTTAAGAAGCTACAACATGTTGGCCTAATTTTAGCGGAGGACGGTCGTAAAATGAGTAAACGCTGGGGCAATGTTATTAATCCAGACGAAATTGTGGCTCAATACGGAGCAGATAGCTTGCGAGTTTATGAAATGTTCATGGGTCCGTTTGAGCAACCGACTGCTTGGAACACTCAGGGAGTGGCTGGTGTTCATAAATTTTTACGTAAAGTTTGGGCGTTGCAAGAAAAAGTGACGTCTGATCTTCAGGAAGCACCATTATATTTGCCTTTGTTGCAACAAACGATTCAAAAGGTCACAGACGATCTAGAAGGCTTCAAATTAAACACAGCTGTTTCTGCACTGATGATTTTAGTGAACAAGATGCAAGAAGCGCAAATGGTGGCTTTAACGGACTACGAAAAACTTTTGCAACTTTTGGCTCCATTTGCGCCACACTTAACAGAAGAGTTGTGGCAACACTTCGGTCATCAGCAAAGTATTTTCTTGTCAGTTTGGCCGCAGGCAGATTTGCGTTTGTTGGAGTCGCAAGCCGTCATTTTACCTATTCAGGTGAATGGTAAATTGCGAGCACAAATAGAATTACAACCAGCAGAATTGACTGATGAAAATTTAATTTGGCAAAAAGTTTTAGCGCAAGAAAAAATTCAACATTATTTGGAGAACAAAGAGATTGTGAAGAAAATTTATATCCCATCAAAAATAATCAATCTCGTTGTTAAATAGTCAAACATTATCAGCTTAGACGAAAAATTTTCTTAGCAGTCATGTAAAATGACTGCTAATTGGGGTGCTATGCAAAAAAATGGCTGTAAATAGCCATTTTTTTGCATAAATCTCGGCAACGCTTTGGCGGCAGTTATTAGGCGGTGGGCGTTATAAGCACTAGTTATGCGGTTATAAATAGAGGAGGATTTTTACACGAAAATGATGTTTAAAGTGACTATAAGATTACTTATGATCTCTTTCGATCGATGTCATGATATAATAATGGCGTTGGCTGGTAAATGCTCAAAGCTAAAAGCGCTGAGCGTTTGCAGGTTAACAAAAACTAAAACTGTTCTTTAATAACTCAATTCGAACGAGTGTTTATAAAAGGAGGAAAACACGATGTTACGAGTAGGAATTCTCACTTCTGGTGGTGACGCTCCTGGTTTAAATGCTTTTCTGGCTTTTCTGCGGGCCATGCTTACAAATGCCTACGGTGAACAGGTGGAAATTATCGGTTTCAAATTCGGCTACGAAGGTTTGTGCCGAGACATTTGGATTCAGATTACTTCCGCTGTGACTACTGGCATTAAAAGGATTGCTGGTTCTGTTCTGGGCTGCAACAAGGCCTTCTTTTTTTCTGCGGAAAAGGGGAAAGAAGCGTTGGCGACAATTAAGAAACATCGGTTGGATGCCTTGGTGGTAGCTGGTGGCGATGGTACTCGCAGGGGTTTGGAAAAAACTTTGATGCCGGCACTTAAAGCCGATGGCTATCAACTGACCTTAATCCATGTTTCTAAGAGTATCGATAATAACAATGCTTCTGTGCGCAGTATCGGTTTCTACACCGCTTCTCAGGAAGTGATGTCGACTTTTGACAAGCTAAACGCCACTGCCAAAACTCATCGGCGTTACTTCATCGTGGAGATCATGGGTGATAATTCGGTGGAATTGTCGCTTTCAGCTTGCGAAGGCGGCGCGGATATCATTGTTGCTAATCTTGGTCGAGAAAAGCTAAGCTACGAGGGACTGGTTAAAAATGTAGCTTCGGCTATAGCTAAGCGCGTGGCTAAAGGCAAGGATTACGGTTCGGTCGCTCTAATGGAAAAGACCGTGCCCAATGTGGATCAATTCACTAAAGATGTGGAAAAGATCTTACACGACGATTTCGGTTGTCTCGAGCAAACTGTCCGCTCTGTAAATCCTGCGCACACGCTGCGTGGCAGCGTGCCGGTGGAACGCGATCGGCAATTGGCGAATCGTTTCGCTTTTGGAACTCTAGAAGCAATTACAAAAAAGAATTCCGGCACGATCGTCTATAACGCCGGACGCACTCAAAGGATAGCTTTTGACGACGACAAAGGT
>JAUNST010000059.1:241-2091 GCA_030539095.1 bacterium | reverse complement strand
ATTTCATGTGAGGATTCGCAATTTTCCTTTTTCATCTTGACAAAAGACCTATAATATGTTATAATGTAGTGTTGGTTCCTCAAGGACCACGTTCTTTAACAACCAAACATTAAAAGGAGGAGTTTTCTCATGCTCAGTACTCGTCGGAAAAGCTACTACCATTATCAGCGGTCTTGGAATGTATCCTATTACGCCAAGTTAATTATCTTTGCACTCGTTCTCTTGATCATCGGCGGGGCCGGTGGTTGGTTTGGTCACGCCTACCGCAATCAACTGCAGAAGCAGCAGCTCTTGATTCTCAGTGGGGATCAGTTTGAAAAGGAAATCCGTCCAAATCTCGGTTCAAGGCTGCAAAGTTTTCACGGCCCTGGTATGGATTGGCAAAAACTCTCTGGCACAAATATCGACGTTTATTCTACTTTAGATGATCGACAATTAGTGCTAATTTCTTGGAGTAATGATCGGCAACGTCACACAGTGATGTATCTACCGTTTAGCTACAAGGAATATGGCCAGATGTTCACCGCGAAATAGTTTTGAGGAAGGAGCATTCTCGTGTTCAAAAAGTTTCAAAAAATCTGTCTCGCTATGGTGTACACTCTGCTGCTTGTTGCCGTGGTGGCTTCAGCAATTGCTCTTGTCTTGTACTTGGTGTTCTGGATCGTCGGTCTGTTTCTGTGAGAATTCTCGTGTTTGGTTGTTTAATTCAAGCCTCGTTGACGAAAATCGACGGGGCTTTTCTTAATTATTTTTATGTACTAAAAAGTTACACTTATTATGTTAAAATATTAGTAAAGGCTGATCTTACTATGGAGGAGGTGAAAGTATGCCTTGGTGGGCGTGGATCTTGATCATCTTTGGCGGTTGCTGCGTCGTAGACGCGCTCTGGCTCTTTCTGATGTTGCGACGAGAAAAGCGACAAAGAAAAAAGGCTACAAATTTAAATGAGTAAGATCGGCTAAATCCTGATTCGTTTCTAGAAAACGAGTCAGGATTTTTTTGGCACCGGCACCGATTCCGGGAATCAAAGCCAAATCTTTAAATTGACGCCAGTCGACAATGCTTAAATAAGCTAGAGACAAATTGGTTATAACAGAACTAGAAATTAAATTTTTCGTTCGAGCATAATTATTCCGCCAAGTTTGCCAATGAGCAAACTTTGTTTTTACTTTATCGCTATAGGCGAGTTCCATATGGCGGCAATGATCACAAAGCTGGCAGGCAAAATCAAGCGGTGTTTTTTCATCAAAATAGTTGAGAATAAATTTTTGCCGACACTGCTTAGTCTCTAAGTATTTAATGATTTGTTGCAATTTAAAACGGAGAATTTTAAGTTGAGTTTTGTCCGCGCTAGAATTACCAGCGATAAATTGGGCGGAAATCTCTAAGTCTTTTTTTGTAAAAAGTGTGTAACAATCGCTCAAATTACCATCACGCCCAGCTCGACCAATTTCTTGAAAATAATTTTCTAAATTACTGCTAATTTGCGCGTGGATTACAAAACGAACATGAGGTTGGTCGATACCGAGTCCGAAAGCGTTAGTCGCAATGATGATTTTTATTGATTCATCAATAAAACCTTTTTGGATACGTTGACGAATTTCTTTATCCAAACCGCCATGATAAACCGCGATTTCCGCTTCTCCTGGCCGCAGGCGATTGAGTAATTGTGCGTAGGCATGAGCATCCTTGCGAGTGAGAACATAGATAATGCCAGTTTGATCATGATGTTTTTGCAATAAATATAGAAGGTGCAAGAGCTTGTCATGTTCGTTAAAGCATTGGTGGACGGTAATTTTTAGGTTTTTGCGCACAAAAGATTTTTGAATATGGATTGGTTTTTGTAAACC
>JAUNST010000059.1:0-231 GCA_030539095.1 bacterium | reverse complement strand
TGCTGAGCTCGCAAATTGGCCGTCGCTGTGAAAGCTGCCACGCGTGGTCGTTGAGGTAATTTTTTAATAAATTGGCCAATTTGCAAATAGTTAGGGCGAAAATCGTGCCCCCAAACACTTACGCAATGAGCTTCATCAATGGCAACAAGGGCGATTTTCGCCTGCGAGCAGGCTTCCAGAAAAGAACGATTCTGCAATTTTTCTGGCGCTACATATACAAATTGATAAGCA
>JAUNST010000032.1 GCA_030539095.1 bacterium | reverse complement strand
AGCGTTATTAATAGTGAAACTAGGATTTTCCGTGGTCGCACCAATTAAAATAATTTCGCCACTTTCCACATATGGCAACAAAAAGTCTTGTTGAGCTTTATTAAAACGATGAATTTCATCCAAAAAAATAATTGGTGCGCCATAAACAAGTGATTCGAGTTGTTCACTTTTCTTTCGTTGCTCTTGAATAATCGCTTTAATATCATTTTTCCCCGCCGCCACGGCGCTAACTTCGAAAAACTCACGTTGATTAGTTTTAGCGATCAAACGCGCCAAAGTGGTTTTACCCACTCCAGGTGGCCCCCAAAAAATCATCGAGTAAACTTGACCCTGTTCCAAAGCTTTGCGCAAAGGCGCATTAGCCGCCATTAGTTTATTTTGACCGACAAAATCTTCCAGTTTGTCTGGACGCAAAATCGCTGCTAGGGGAGAAACCATCGTTGTCATTTAGGCCTATTTTACAACAAAAAACCGCCAGTTACTGACCACTAGCGGTTTTCTTTGACTCATCAAACTATGACGACGACAAATGTTGAGCGGCCAACTCTCGTATTTCGTTGTTATCCTTAGCCACTTCGTAAAGTTTCTGCCATTCCTCAACACTGGCAGCCAGAGTAGACATTTTTCGCAAAACTTCCTTTCTCTGCCAAAAGCCGATGTCATAACTAGCCATCTCGCACCAGTCGGCGAAAGTCACCGCCGTTTCAAACATCCCAAAGATAGCCACATTGCGCCACTTGATGTCCTTAATGTTTTGACAGAACATCCCTGCATACTGGCTAAAGGTCATTTTTACCTCTTCCATTTGTTTGTCCCCCTCCATTATAGTCTTCACTTGTCAAAGAGTTTTCCTCCAAGGGGCTATTATAACTTCATAAAAAGAAAAGACGTGACTCAAAAAAGTAGCTTTTTAACTGAATTAAAATTACTTAGACGATTACTAAAATAATTATCAAAAAGCAATAATCAATTATAGATAATCTTGCGCCATATGGAATATGTGATAGATCAAAACTCTAGTTTGTTCTAATTGATATAAAACGACATATGGTCGCACACTTAATTTTCTCCACTCTCCTTTTAATCCTGAATAATTAAGCAATGGCGCCAAACGAAGGAAATAACTTAAAACGCTAATTCTTTGTTTAATTTTTCCAATAATTCTAGTTTTAACTGATATTCCAAAGTTTTTATCTAAAAAAACACCAATTTCTTTTAAATCTTGCTGTGCACCAGCCAAAAAGAAAACTTTATAACTTAACATGCCATTCTTCTTCCAAATGTTGCCACACTTCATCTGGAGAATAGCATTTTTCACCATTTTTATAAGCTTCTTGCCTCGTCAACAATAAAGCCGCTCGCTCTGGCGTCAGCAGCTGGCTCTTTTTTGCCAAATTTTTTTCCATTGCTAATTGCGATCGCAATATACCCACTAGAGTAGTCATCTCTTTCACCTCTCCACTATAACATACTTTCTATCAAGTTTGAGAAATACAGCGAAAAATTTCCGCCGTGACAATTTCAGTTCACTGTCATAACTAATACTTTGCAGTATAACATAGATTTTTTCGCCTATCACTGCAGATATTGCGTTAATTTATCGTTCACTAAAATTACTCAAGCGCCTAATAACTGCCGCCGAGCCGTTGTCGAGATTTGCGAAAAATAATGGCTATACACAGGCATTATTTTTCGCCCTAGAAAATTAGCACTCCAGCTTAGAGACTGATAATAATAAATTATGAGATAAAAATAGTCTTACTGATCGTGAAAATGTAAAGCTGCGTTTTGTAAAAGAATACTTTGCATCAAATATTTTTCTGCTTTCACTTTATCCGTTGCAGAAAAATGATCGTTTTGCAAATCAAGCAAAATTTTTTCAATATAAGTTTTATTCGGATATTTCAATAAATCATTAAGCCAAACTTGGCCAGAATTCCAAAAATTTTGCGCTGCTTTCTCTGAACCACGCGCCACCGAATTTGCTACTCTAAGCAAATCATTTGACAAAGAACCCATTAATAACAATTGTTCGTTCATAAATTTCGAAAAAAATATTCCGTTAACTCCTGATATTTATCACGAAGACCAGTCTTTACACCTTAAAACGACGACGATATTTAGCTGCCACTTTAATTTTTGCGGCTTCGCGCTCAATCATTGCTAAAGCGTGAGTATATTCTTCGCTGTCTTTAAGCTCTTCTTTTAACAAAGCTTGAGCTCGCTCGCGCGCCTTTTCCGCCAAGTCAAGATCAATTTCTTCGGCGCGCGCGGCACTGCCAACCAAAATTGTTAACTGATTATTATTAAATTCTGCTACCCCAAAATCCAAAGCTAAACTAATAAACTTATCCGGCTTGTCTCCCGCTTCCAATTTTGCTTGTAATTCGCCAGCCTTCAACGGCGCCAAATAGGGGACATGGTCGGCCAAAATGCCAACCATGCCGTCGGTTGTAGGCAAAATCACCTCGCGCGCTGGCGTCTCAAAAACAATTTTCTCTGGCGTAATCACTTTTAAAGTTAATTTTTTCGCTACTGTTGCTTCTGCCATAATTTTTAAGTTTTATTCCCTTTTTGTCCCGCTTGATGAGCCGCCAAAACTTCTTCAATATTTCCTTTGAGATAAAAGTCTTGTTCACTGACTTCATCTAATTCACCGTCCAAAATCATCTTGAAACCTTTAACCGTATCAGCGATCTTTACATAACGACCTTCTTGACCAGTGAATTGTTGCGCCACAAAGAATGGCTGCGATAAAAATTTCTGGATTTTGCGTGCCCGCATGACCAAAATTTTATCTTCATCCGAAAGTTCTTCCATACCCAAAATGGCAATAATATCTTGCAAGTCCTTATATTTTTGCAAAACCCTCTGAACTTCACGCGCCACGGTATAATGTTCTTCGCCGACAACTTCCGGAGATAAAATCGTTGAATTCGAATCGAGCGGATCAACCGCCGGATAAATGCCTAATTCAGAAAGCGCCCGACTCAAAACCACCGTCGAATCTAAATGAGCAAAAGTTGTTGCCGGCGCTGGATCAGTTAAATCGTCTGCTGGCACATAAACGGCTTGCACAGAAGTGACAGAACCGTCTTTAGTGGAAGTAATCCGTTCTTGCAATTGACCCATTTCTTCCGCTAAAGTCGGTTGATAACCGACGGCAGAAGGAATCCGGCCTAAAAGAGCAGAAACCTCGCTCCCTGCTTGAGTAAAACGGAAAATGTTATCGATAAAAAGCAAAACGTCTTTTTTCTCGCGATCGCGGAAATATTCGGCCATCGTCAAACCAGCCAAAGCTACTCGTTGACGCGCGCCTGGTGGTTCATTCATTTGTCCAAAAACCAGAGCCGTTTTATCAATTACGCCAGAATCAATCATTTCGTGATAAAGGTCATTTCCCTCACGCGTTCGTTCACCAACGCCAGCAAAAACTGAATAACCGCCATGTTCCTGAGCAATATTTGTGATTAATTCTTGAATTAGAACGGTTTTACCCACACCAGCGCCACCAAAAAGACCAACCTTACCGCCTTTAATAAAAGGACAAATTAAGTCGATCACTTTAATGCCAGTTTCAAAAATCTCAACACTATTTTTTTGTTGAGCAAAAGTTGGCGCACTGCGATGGATTGGCAAAGTCTCATGTTTTTCTTTGATTTCACCCTTGCCGTCAATCGGTTCGCCTAAAACATTGAACATTCTGCCCAAAGAAACTTTGCCCACCGGCACGCTAATCGGAGCAGCCGTATTCAAAACAGACAAACCACGTTTTAAGCCGTCAGTGGAACCCATCGCCACTGCCCGGACACTGTTGCCACCCAAGTGCTGTGCCACTTCCAAGGTTAATTTTTGTTTACCATTTTCGACAATCAAAGCATCATTTAATTTTGGTAAGTCACCAGCGGCAAACTCCACATCTACCACCGGACCAATAATTTGCGTAATTTTTCCAGTTTCAGTTTTTTCTTTATTCATAAATTTCCTTAATTAACTCCTTATTCCAAAGCCGCGCGCCCAGCGCTAATTTCGGCAATCTCATTAGTAATTTTACTTTGACGCAATTGATTGTAATTCAGCAACAAAATTTCACCCATTTCCGAAGCCGCATCAGTAGCGTTTTTCATCGCCATCATCCGTGCGCTTTCCACACTTGCCTTGCTTGTCAAAACCGCATGATAAAGAATTGTTTTCAAAAGCAATTTGAAAACTGTCGTCATTAAAGTTTGGTCATCCGGCTCCACCAAAAAATCTATTCTCGCCCTAGCTTCATTCATTTTTTCTGCCGAATCTTTAATCTGCCATTCGTCAATCGTGCGCTGCACTTCTTGCGGCACAATCGGCAAAAGTTGACGCATTACTGGTTGCTGTAACATTGCGCTTTGATAACGAGTGTAAAAAATAATCACTTTTTGATATTTACCAGTGGCAAATTCATCTTCAATCATTTTAAAAATAACGTCAAGTTCATTAGATTCAACTTTTTCATTTAACTGATTGAAAGAGGCCACAATTGGTTGATTCAATTTTTTCACCATCCGTTCACCTTTTTTACCAATCACAATCCAAGAAAAATCAATTGCAGTTGCCTGTTTTTTTTCTTCCGCTGTCATTTCGTCAAAAGGATATTTGAGTAAAACGCGCGGTTCTTGAACAATACTTCGCACTTTTTTCTCCAATTGAGAATGAAAAGAACCACACAGACCACGATTAGAAGTAATAACTACCCCTAAAACGTGTTGTAACGGTTTTTCCTGCACATACGGATGAGAAATTTGTTGTGAAGATAAATACTTAGAAAAATGATCTAAAAGATAAACCGTTTGCAAAGCAAATGGCTGAGCCGCCTGCGTACTAGTCACTGCTTTGCGCATGTTCACAGCCGCAATCATCTGCATCGCTTTTGTTAATTTGCGCGTGCTTTCAATTGACTTAATGCGTCGTTTTAGTAATTTAATTGAACCTGCCATTATTTATTTTCTCTTAAAAACATTTGCTGATGACTTTTTAAAGCTTTATCCAAAGCTGTCGTCACCTCATCAGTTAAATTTTTCTCTTTTGCAATTAAAGCCAAAGCAGTTTTATCTTGATCGCGCAAATAAGTGAGCAAACTTTGTTCGTAAGCCTTCACTTTATCCAAAGCAATTTCGTCATAAAAACCTTCATTGAGTGCATATAAAGTAGCCACTTGTTCTTCCATTAACATTGGTTGATATTGCGGTTGTTTCAACAATTCAGTCGCTCGTCGACCACGCTCAATTTGAGCCTTTGTTTTTTCATCTAAATCACTTCCAAATTGAGTGAAGGATTCTAGTTCACGAAATTGCGCTAAATCTACGCGCAAACGACCAGAAACTTTTTTCATCGCTTTCGTTTGCGCACTGCCGCCAACCCGCGAAACGGAAAGACCGGCATTAATAGCTGGACGAATACCACGATAAAAAAGATCAGTCTCTAAATAAATTTGACCATCGGTAATAGAAATGACATTAGTAGGAATATAAGCGCTGCTATCGCCAGCCTGCGTTTCAATAATCGGCAAAGCCGTTAAGGAGCCACCGCCAAATTTATCATCTAATTTGGCCGCCCGCTCGAGAAGCCTCGAGTGGAGATAGAAAACATCTCCCGGGTACGCTTCGCGACCCGGCGGGCGGCGCAAAATCAAAGAAATTTGTCTATACGCCACCGCATGTTTACTTAAGTCATCATAAATCACCAAAGCATCCTTACCTTTTTCCATAAAATACTCGCCGATAGCCGCACCGGCATAAGGAGCAATATAAGAATAAGCGGCGGCCTCAGAAACACCAGCGCTCACTACAATAGTGTAGTCCATAGCACCAGACTGGCGTAATTGCTCCACCAAACGCGCCACTTTTGATTCTTTTTGACCAATGGAAACATAAATACAAATTACGTTTTGACCCTTTTGATTTAAAATCGTATCTACCGCCACCGCCGTTTTACCTGTCTGGCGATCACCAATAATTAGTTCACGCTGACCGCGACCAATTGGCACCATAGCATCAATCGCTTTAATACCAGTCTGCAAAGGTTGATTAACGCTTTTACGGGTAATAACTCCAGGAGCAATTTTTTCAATTGACTGATAAGTATTCGCTTTAATCGGGCCCAAGTCGTCGATCGGTTGCCCGAGCGGATTGACGACTCTACCAATCATTTGTTCACTTACCGGAATTGAAAGAATTTTCCCAGTTTGTTTAACCTTTTGACCTTCCTTAATCAACTCATCGCTACCCAAAACAATAGCTCCAACGCTAGTTTCTTCCAAATTCAAAACTAAACCAATCTCACCATGTTCAAACTCGACCATCTCACTACTCATGACGTCCGCCAAGCCGCTAATTTTCACCACACCATCTGCCACTTCCATGACAGTACCGATTTTTTCACCAGTAAACTTTTTGTTAAAAGCTAAAGCTTGTTGCTTTAATTCTTCAATAATTTGATTAGTTGTTTCCATAAAACCTTTTAACTAATTAATTGCTCTTTAAATTCTTTAATTTGATGGTCCACGCTCAAGTCCCAACGTTTTTGCGTTGTTTCCAAAATTAGACCAGGACCAACTGGCGCCAAAATTTCCGTTAACTCTACATTTTTGGCGCCTTCATGTTTACACAAAAAATCGCTAATCTGAGCACGTTGAGCCGGAGTGAGAGCTTTTTCAGTCTTGACGTTTGCCAAAACTACCCCACGCTGATTAGCCAATAAATCTGTATAGGCAGCTAAAACTTGCGGCCAAAGCGAAAGCTGCCCGTTTTTTTGTAAAAGCTGCAAAATACTAGCTACCGCTGTTTTTCTATTTTGCGTTTTACCTTCCGTTAAATCTAGTAAAGCTCGAGCATAAAAACGAGCTTTTATTTTTGCCATATTAACCAACCAAACCTTGTTTTAAATAACTGTCTTTAATTTTAGTAGGATCAATTTTTTCATCAGCTAAATTACGCATACCAATACTGATAATTTCTGCTAATTCTTCTTTAGCACTCTGCATTAATTTAGCTTTTTCCGTTTGTGCTTGTTTTTCACCATTGGTCAAAATAGTTTGCGCTTGTTCTTTTGCTTGAGCGACAATTTTCGTTTCCGCTTGTTTGCCTTTTTGTTTAGCTTCGTTAATAATTTGCCGCGCTTGGCTATTAGCTTGTGCTACTACTGCCGCTTCTTTTTCTTGAGCTTGTTCCAAAGCTAACTGCGCTGCTTCAGCGTTTTTTAAACCAGCATCAATTTCATCTTGACGCGCTTTAACCATCGCCGTCACTTTAGGAATAGCAAATTTTGCCAAAATAAAATAAAGAATAGCAAAATTAACAAATTGAGCAACAAAAACCTTCAAATCAAGTCCTAAGGCATTTAAAAGTTCCATGAACTTTCTCCTTCCTTAAGCGAACAAAATAATTAAAGCGATCACTAATGAATAAATACCGGTCGATTCGCAAATAGCCATAGTCACAAAAATCAACGAACTAATTTTATCCGATGCTTCCGGATTTCTACCGATAGCTTCCATAGCTTTAGCGCCCACATTACCTTCTGCCAAAGCTGGAGCAATAGAGCCCAAGCCCATGACAATTGCAGCTGCCACATATTTAAGCACTTCAAGTTGCATATTTACCTTTTCTATTTTATCTCTCAACGAGATTTATTAATTACTTTTTTAACTACTTTATACTTTTTCGTTCACAAAATTAGTCGGCGCAGCAACTGACGGCGTAGCTGCTTTTTCAGGCAAATCTAAATTTGCGCTAATGAAAACCGTTGATAAAACAGCAAAAACATATGCCTGAATTACTGAAGAAAAAAGGCTCAAAACGAAAAATGGCAACGGCACTACAAATGGAATCAACGCCGTCACGATGGAAATCAGAACTTCACCAGCAAAAACGTTACCAAATAAACGAAATGATAAAGACAAAATTTTCGCTAATTCACCAATTAAATTCATCAAACCCAAGAAAAAATTAATCGGATTGGAAAAATCGAAAAATTGTTTCAAATATTTGCCCAAACCTTGAGTGATAATAAAAGCAAACTGAGCCACGGTCACCGTAATTAAAGTTAAAACCAAAACTGCACCATAATCAGCTAAAACACTGCGAAAAAGTGGAGTGGCAGTTCCGTCTACGGCACGAATCGTCCATGCACCCATACCAGGTAAATTAGTAAATAAATTACTGCATAAAATAAAAATAAATAAACTAAAAA